>NZ_JABFHO010000001.1:3847500-4147500 GCF_013404085.1 Winogradskyella helgolandensis
TGAAAAGCCGCTTCTACACATGGTAAAAGCGGCTTTTTTTTGATTCAAAAATGAAACAGACTTAGTTATTCAAAGTCATGTTTAAATTTAATTAAAATATATTTTTGAAGCAACTACAGGAGCATTAAAGCTATTGATTAACGAATAGCTCGTGTCATCATAGATAAATAATTGTCCTGCACTAGTATAATCAACTGCATCTACAAAATATAAACGATCATCTTTTGCTGCCATTCCATACAAAGTCGTCGCTGCTGTTGTAAAAAGAGGTGTTGACGTTACAGCAGTAGCATCATCTGTTATACTTAAAACTGCACTTCCTAAGTTATAATACAGATTTCCATTTAAATACATCATCAATTCAGGATGTTCTCCATCTGAAAACTCTAATGTTGTAGATACCGTATTTGTATCCATATCTATTTTTGTAATGGCAGCTTTAGTTTCATCACCTGTCCATGCTGGTTTACCACTACTTAAAACGACTAAATCACCATTGTCATCCACAAGCATTTCATCTGGATTATCATTTACAGTAATTGTAGTTGTTAAAACATCTGAAGACGTATTTATTACTGAGACAATATTATTTGTACTAAAAGCTCCTTTATGAGACACATATACAACATTATCTTCCGCTAAAATTTGCTCAGGCCCATTTCCAACAGGTATCGTACTAATGACTGTATTGGCAGTTAAGTCTACCACAGCTACAAAATCATCAGCTTCATCATAAGGATCTCCCCAATTTGTAACATAACCTTTACCATTTGCAAAAGCAATATATCTTGGCGCAGTTAACCCTGTAGAAATAGTCCCTAATTTTTCAAACGTATAACGATTAACAACCGTAATTGTACCAGCATCTACTACAATATATGCCTTATCATCATTAAAGCCTAAAGATTGTAAGTACACACCTGTAGCTTCATTATTAACGTTAAAATAAATTTGGTTTTCTGATGTCATTAAATCTTCAGAAATAAAGGTAATAGAAGAAGGTCCACCTTCACCACTAACTATAATTCCGTCTTCATAGGCACCTAAAGGCTCTGATGGTGTTGCATCATCATCGCTAGAACAGGACACGATTAATAATGACATTGCAAACATTGATAGGATAATTTTTTTCATTGTACTTGATTTAAAATTTATATTGAATTTGAAAATTAAAATTACGATCTGGCATTGGTCTAAATGCCACGTTCTCGTATACGGTATTAAATAGATTATTCACTTTTAAGCTTATATCTATTTGCTGTGAATTCGTTTTAAAAAGTTGATAATTCAATCCAAAATTGGTAAGTTGATACGCTTCTACACTGTAAAATATGCCAGATAAGTTTTCTGGAGTTGTATATACTTCACCTGTAAATAAATGTTGAAAAAATAATGACATACGTTTATAAGCATAAGCCAAATTGATATTTGCTTTATGGTAAGGCACATATATAAGTTGGGCATTGGTTTCTAAATCCTCAGAAACGGTATACGCATAATTACCTTGTAATGAAAATTGATGCGCTTTAATTTTCTTAGAAACATCTAAACTGGCTTCTACTCCATAATTTTGAGTTTTAGCAATATTTTCAGGACTCCAAAACCCTGTAGTATTAGGTTTCCATTGAATAAGGTCGGATGTCTTTATATAAAAAGCATTCAAGTTAAAGCTTACACTTTTATAGGTGATTTCTTGTCCTAAATCAATTTGATAAGACGTTTCTGGTACTAAATCTAGATTACCTCCAGGTTGCCAGTACAAATCATTAAATGTTGGAACACGGTAGTTTTTAGAACCATTAAGCTTTAGCTTATAAGAATTTGAAACTTCATAAGCCACATCAAAAGAAAATAACAAAGGACTATTAAAACCTGAAGTTACATCTTGCCTTAAATTTAAGCCATAATGCCATTTCTCATTCGGGTTATAAAGTAATAAGGCTGTCGTTGAAAATTCTTTTCGGTTAGGATTATTAAAACTACTTCCGCTGCCCTCGTAATAATTATACGATACGATGGGTTTTAATTTTAAATCCTTCAACAGATCAATATCTGCAGTATAATTAATAAGGTAAGTATTGACTTTTCCGAAGGTAAAATTGTCCGAATTTTGATTCCCAAAATATTTAAAATGCTCTTGTAGATGCGCTACTTTTAATTTTGAATAGCTTTTAGTTCCAAAACGCGACCATTCTAACATGGTTCTAAAATTTTGATCCTCGTATTTTGCTAAAGAAGGAGACGAAACCGTTCCTGAAAATTCACGTTCACCTATAAACGTTTGATGATAGAGCTTTAAGACATCCTTATTAGACAACACATAACCTAAATTTGCGTTTATACTCCCATTCTGAAAAGCACCATTTTCATTAGATTGATCTGTATTTAGATACTTATAATCATTCTCAGAATCTATATAATCTAATCCTACATTTACAGAAAACTTCTCGTTACTATAAGAAGATAGATAACTTATATTTTTAGTCTCATAACTGCCATAAGACAATGTAGCCGTATTATCAAAATGCTGTTTAAAGCTCAAAGTATTATTCAGGTGAATACTCCCACCAATGGCTCCACTTCCATATTGCACTGAGCCACCACCAGAACGAATAGCAATACTATTAAAATTAGTGGTATTTATGGTATTAAAATCAGTTTGACCTGTGAGCTGAGAATTAATAGAAATTCCATTCCAAATTACAGCGGTTTGCGAAGCATTAGTCCCTCTAAACGATGGCGACGACACCATGCCATATCCATTTTCTTTAAAATAAATATTGGTGTTAAAGCGTAGTAAATCCGTAAATGAAACTCTATTATTATTGAGTAAAGAATCATTAAGCACAGTTACTTTATACCCTTTTGCATAACGGGTTAGCTTAACGTCACTCAACACCACTTCATCTAAGCGTTGAATAGAATCCAAAGCAACTTGAGCCATAATATGGCTACTAAAAAAGACTATTAAGAAAACGAGTAAAATCCGTATCATACTTAATCACTTTTATCCCGAAAGCTTTAAAATTTTGTTTGAATTGGGCAGGTCTCCTGACTTGTTTTTTATAACATCACCTTCCCAGCAATAAAGCCAGTGGTTTTGAAGAATGTTATAACTCTCAAAAATGAGATGCCCAATCTAGTTGAGCATAAAACTTACAGTTGCGGGAACAGTTCTGGACTTGATAATGATATCTCACCAGATTCCCTTTTAATCTAATCGGTTAACAATTAGAACCTAATTTCGCGGCAAAAATAGACTTTTAATTATAGCTGATACCTGATTTTTATCACTTTTTTTTATTCATTTTATACAGAAGATATATAAAGCCAATTAAAAAATGTGCAATGATTATTCCTGCAACGATATATAATGTTAAATTTGAATCGCCTCTCATGATCTATTTTTTATCAAATTTATCAAGAAGAAATTAAACAAACGTTACAAAGGTTACAGATGAAATTTTATAGCATATTACTACTTCTATTAATTGTGAGTTCTTGTAAAAATGAACCTAAACAAGAAACTATTTCAATAATTGAAAGTGAAAAACTAGAATTAAAATATGCTGAAGGATTCTCAGTAGATTATTATGAAAACTATAAAGTATTATCCATTACAAAACCTTGGCCAAAGGCTGAAAAAACTTACCGCTATGTTATTATCTCAAAGGAAAACATGGCAAAAACTACATTTAAAACAAATGAATTTGACGGAATAATTATAAATCCACTTGAAACTATAGTTGTGACGTCTACAACACATATACCTTCTTTAGAACTTTTGAATGTTGAAGAAACCTTAATCGGGTTTCCAGGAACAAATTATGTATCATCTGAAAAAACACGTCAACGAATTGATGACGAAAAAGTAAGAGAACTCGGAAAGAACGAAGGTATTAACACTGAAGTTTTACTAGAATTAAATCCTGATGTGGTTATAGGTTTTGGTGTTGATGGTGTTAATAAAACTTTTGAAATCATAAAAAAAGCTGATATTCCTGTAATATATAATGGAGATTGGGTAGAATCATCTGCATTAGCAAAAGCTGAATGGATTAAATTATTTGGAGTACTTTTTAATAAAGAAAAAGAAGCAGATTCTATATTTAATCAAATTGAAAATGATTATTTAGCAGCGAAATCAATTGCAAAAAATGCAAAGCGTGTTCCCACCGTTTTAAGTGGAGCTATGCATAAAGAGGTCTGGTATTTACCTAATGGTTCTAGCTCAGAAGCCCAATTTCTAAAAGATGCCAACCTAAATTATCTTTGGAGTGACACTACAGGAAATGGTAGTTTAGCATTAAGTTTTGAAGTGGTTTTAGAAAAAGCTCAAGACACTGAATTATGGTTGAGTCCTTCGTACTATGGCAGTTTACAACAATTAGAAGAAGCTAATTCACTTTATACTAATTTTGAAGCCTTTAAAAATAAAAACATCTATACGTTTGCCAATACAACAGGTGCAACTGGTGGAGTTTTATATTATGAATTAGGAACCGCAAGACCAGATTTGGTTTTAAAGGACATAATAAAAATTGCACATCCTGAATTGTTAGGCGATTATGAGCCTTATTTTTTTAAAGAATTAAAGTGATTATTTAGAAACCTGTCAGGTTTTAAAAACCTAAAAGGTCTTATTAAGCGCATGAAAACCAATCATACATATTCATTTATTATCTTAATAGCAATTCTGTTATTATGTTTTATACTTAATATTAGTTTAGGTTCTGTAAGTATTCCGTTTTCTGAAGTTTTTGAAAGTTTATTCGGAACTACTCAGAACAACACCTATGACATTATTATAAATAAAGTAAGATTACCAAAAGCCATCACAGCAATTATGGTGGGTTCAGGATTAGGAATTTCAGGATTATTGATGCAAACCTTGTTTAGAAATCCACTCGCAGGTCCTTTTGTTTTAGGAATTAGTTCTGGTGCAAGTTTGGGTGTGGCTTTAGTTATTTTAGGCTCAGGTCTTTTTGGTGGTTTATTTGCAACTGCTCTAGCTACAAAATGGAGTATTGTTATTGCGGCGAGTTTGGGAAGTTTTCTGGTTTTATTGGCTGTTTTAGCAGTTTCTAACAAAGTTAGAGATACCATGGCCATTCTTATCATTGGTTTAATGTTTGGAAGCATTACCGCTGCAGTAGTAAGCGTGTTGTCTTATTTTAGTTCAGCAGAACAATTACAACAATACATATTTTGGGGCTTTGGTAGCTTAAGCAATTTATCTTGGGAAGAATTGCTAATTTTCTTCGGAATATATGCCATTGGAATTCTATTAAGTGTGGCATCCATAAAAGGATTAAATAGTTTATTACTTGGTGATAACTACGCTAAAAGTCTAGGTTTAAACTTGAAACAAAGTCGATTAATCATCATTCTCGCCACCAGTTTAATCGCAGGAACCATTACTGCTTTTGCAGGACCAATTGCGTTTATCGGTTTAGCAATTCCGCATTTAACACGTCAGGTTTTTAAAACAACAAATCATAAAATATTATTGCCAGCTGTATTTTTAGTTGGTGCGATTGTGATGCTCATATGCGATACTATTGCACAAGTTCCAAATAGCGATTATACCCTACCAATTAATGCGATAACCGCTTTGGTTGGGGCTCCAGTTGTAATTTGGTTATTAGTGCGGCAACGAAAAATGATGTTTTAAAATGAAAACGGAAACCACACACATCGTTCTTAAAGCCAACCAACTTTCAATTGGCTACAAAACCAAAAAAGCTGAAACGGTTATTGCTTCAAATATTAATTTTGAATTGCAAAAAGGCCAGCTCATTGGCTTAGTTGGTGCTAATGGTATTGGAAAATCGACATTACTACGAACCCTCATTAAAGTACAACCGGAATTAGCAGGTTCTATAACACTAAATGATAAAGACCTTAAGTCGACTTCCATTTTAGAACTTGCCAAGCAATTAAGTATTGTGTTGACAGAGCCTTTGACGTCTAAAAATTTATCAGTTTTCGAGTTAGTATCTTTAGGTCGTCATCCTTATACCAACTGGATAGGCAACCTCACAGAAGCCGATACTACAATTGTTAACGACGCATTAGCACTTGTAAATCTTTCAGAATTGAAAGACAAAAGATGTTATGAGCTTAGTGATGGCCAACTACAAAAAGTAATGATAGCACGTGCTTTAGCGCAAGATACAGACGTCATTGTTTTAGACGAGCCTACATCACATCTCGATATGTATCATAAAGCGTATATCTTAAAACTGCTTCAAAAACTTACGAAAGAAACAGGTAAAACCATTTTATTTTCTTCTCATGAAATTGATTTAGCCATTCAATTATGTGATACCATGATTGTAATGCGCCCTAATGACGTGGTTTGTAATCAACCTTGTAAATTAATTTCAGAAGGTGTTTTTGAATCCCTTTTTCCAAAAGATTTGATTGTTTTTGATGATAAAACAGGAAGCTTTAGAGTGACTAAGTAGATTTGCTATTTCGACAATTCGATTTCATTTTCATTTTCAACTCCAATTTCCTTTTTATAAATTATCTTTGAGAAATTTCCATTTTCAACATGAACGACACACTTATTTTACTCATTACAATTATTATTTCCGCAGGTATTGGTGCTTTTATAGGCGTTAAATTTTCGCAATTAAAAAGTAAAAGTGACAAAAGTACACTCGAAGAGCGTAATGCTAATTTGCAACAGCAATTCAATGAATTCAAAATCCATTCAGAAACCGAAAACCAAAAACAAGATCAGTATTTTAATCAGCAATTAACGGATTTAAAAGAGACCATTTCTAAAATTGAAATTGAACGTGAAACCATTAGACGAGAGAAAGACTTCTTAAATACAGAATTGTCTAGACGTAATTCTGAATATGAAAATCTTGAAAAAGCAAACTTAAAACGTGACGAAGAATTAGTCTTACAACAAGAACAACTGCGTAAGGATTTTGAATTAATGGCTTCTAAAATATTAGATGAAAAATCTGAAAAATTCACACTTCAGAATAAAGAGAATATCAAAAACATCTTAAACCCTTTACAAGAAAAAATACAACTCTTTGAGAAAAAAGTAGATGATACCCAAAAGGAAAGTATCAGTATGCATTCGGCGTTGAAGGAACAGCTATTAGGCCTTAAAGACCTTAACCAAATTATGGCAAAAGAAGCTACCAACCTTACTAGAGCTTTAAAAGGTGATAGTAAAACACAAGGAAACTGGGGCGAATTAGTCTTAGAGCGTGTTTTAGAAAAGTCTGGTTTAGAAAAAGATAGAGAATATTTTGTACAACAAAACTTTCAACGCGAAGATGGTTCTCGTGTGATGCCAGATGTGGTATTGCACCTTCCAGATTCTAAAAAAATGATTATCGATTCTAAAGTGTCATTAACGGCTTACGAACAATTTGTAAACGCTGAAGATGACCAACAAGCTTTATTTTTAAAAGCACATGTTAATTCCATAAAAAAGCACGTAGATCAGTTATCTGCTAAGAACTATCAAGATTTATACGATATTGAATCACCAGATTTTGTATTGATGTTTATTCCTATTGAGCCTGCTTTTGCTGTCGCTATAAACGAAGACAATTCACTTTACAATAAAGCTTTTGAGCAGAATATTGTGATTGTTACCCCTTCTACTCTTTTGGCAACTTTGCGTACTATAGATTCCATGTGGAATAACGAAAAACAGCAACAAAACGCCATAGAAATTGCAAAACAAGCTGGTGCTTTATACGATAAATTTGAAGGTTTAGTTACCGATTTAACTGGTGTTGGCAAAAAAATTGATGCGGCTAAAAGTGATTATTCGTCTGCTATGAATAAGTTGGTAGATGGTAAAGGAAATCTTATTTCGCGTGTAGAAAAGATTAAAAAAATGGGTGCGAAAGCCAAGAAATCACTTCCTGAAAGTATTATAAAACGTGCTCATGAAGACGACTAATACATTATGCCTATTTTAAGGCATAATTACAAATATTCCTTTTTAAAGGAATAAATTAGATTATGCCATTTTAAAGGCATATATTTGTGAAATAAAGGGAATAACTATTATGACCAGCGTTATCACAGGCGATATAATTAAATCTAGAAAAGCACACAGCGAAGATTTATGGCTTAAGCCATTAAAATCCGCATTATCAAAAGTATCAGATAATGCTTCATTCTATGATATTTATAGAGGTGATAGTTTTCAACTAGAATCTCATGCTATTGAAGATAGCTTTAGAACTGCAGTTTATATCAAAGCATTTTTGAAATCTGTAAAAGGCTTAGATGTGCGTATGTCAATTGGTATAGGCACAAAGAATTATCACGGAGATTCTGTTAGCGAATCAAACGGAGAAGCTTTTATTTTTTCGGGTGAAACTTTTGAAACGCTTAAAAAAGACAAACAAAATCTAAAATTAAAAACAAGTAATGCTACAATTAATAAGGAAATAAATCTTTATTTTAGGCTAGCACTTATAGCCATGGATAATTGGACGGTTAACTCTGCCGAAATTGTAAAATTAAGTTTAGAGCACCCAAATATGATACAAGCCGAATTAGCTAAAATCATTGGAATCAGTCAAGACGCCGTAAGCAAACGCCAAAAACGTGCTTATTTAGACGAAATTTTAGATTTAGATACCTTATACAGAGAAAAAATAGCAGGATTATGACTCTATTACTATTAAAACTCATATTAGCACATCTTATTGGTGACTTCTTTTTGCAACCTGAATATTGGGTTAAAGACAAAGAGAAAAAGAAGCTAAAATCGGTTTGGCTATATGTGCATGTTGCTGTTCATTTATCCTTAATGTTTATAATTGTCTGGGATGTATCTTATACTCCACTCATATTAGGTATTAGTTTGTTACACCTTATAATAGATGGTTTAAAACTCACGTTACACCGTAAGAAAACAAAACGTCTCTTCTTTTTTATAGATCAATTGTTGCATATTATTTCAATTGTTGGATTAACATATATTCTATATTCAGATCATTTTGACACCACCTTAACCTTAGATGCTAACCTTTTAGCATTAATAATTTGTGTGTCATTTTTAACCAAACCGACCTCCATAGTAATGAAAATTATTTTTTCTAAATGGAATATTTCAAAACTCACAAAAGATAATGAGTCTTTAAAAGATGCAGGAAACTACATTGGCATTTTAGAGCGACTTTTGGTATTTATCTTTATTGTAACAGGACATTGGGAAGCCGTAGGTTTTCTAATAACTGCTAAATCCGTTTTTAGATTTGGTGATTTGACGGCATCTAAAGAACGAAAACTAACCGAATACATTTTAATAGGCACATTAATCAGTTTTGGCATTGCCATACTAACTAGTTTGCTATACTTAAATCTTATACATTATGTTTAAAACAACTGAAGATTCTAGAATTCAGATTTCTGAGTTAATGAAACCATCACACGCCAATTTTGGTGGAAAAATCCATGGAGGTTACATTTTAAGCTTAATGGATAACATCGCTTTTGCTTGCGCTTCTAAACACTCTCGCAGTTATTGCGTAACTGCCTCTGTTAATAAAGTTAACTTCTTAAACCCTATTGAAGTTGGGGAATTAGTAACCATGAAAGCTTCTGTTAATTACGTGGGACGTTCATCTATGGTTGTTGGTATAAGAGTAGAATCTGAAAACATTAGAACAGGTGAAATCAAACATTGTAATTCATCTTATTTTATAATGGTGGCCGTTGATGAAGATGGAAAGACCGTTCCTGTTCCTGGTTTAATTTTAACTAATAAATTAGCTGCAAAGCGGTTTCTTAAATCTATTATTAGACAAGAAAGTGATACGAAACGAAGTACCGATTTAGAGCATCTTTATAAAAACGTAGAACAACATTTAGACAAATTGAAAGACTACAAAGTCCAAATAGATTTTAAATAAAAAAAGCTAATTCATTACTGAATTAGCTTCTATTATACATTAAAATTATTTTACTGTTTAATAAAACGTTTAGTGTGTGTTTCTGTATCATCAGTTATTCTAACCAAATACACTCCACTTTTCCAATTAGAAACGTCTATTGTTGATACTAATTTTGTAATTACACCATTATAAATTCGTTTTCCTAATACATCAAAGACTTCTAATTTTAAATCTTCATTTGTATTGTGCAACTTAATATTAAGTTTATTTTTAGCAGGATTAGGCGCAATTGTAAATTCACTATCTTGAATTTCAATTGAATTTAGGCTCGTTCGGTTATTATCAATTTGAGTTGAAGATACCTGAGCAAATGAATTTGCTGTTATAAAAAATAGTAAAAAAAGTAATTTTAGTCTCATACAAGTAGGCATTAGTTAAGCTAAGTTAGTAATTATTAGTGAATAACACTTACACTTCATCGAAAACTGTGCCATTATTTACTTAAATACATTTTTCTTCTTGCATATAAGTCATAAAACTGATCATCCTTTAAATTGTCAATAAATAGGATACTTTCTCCCGTACTTTTCATTTCTGGCCCCAATTGCTTATTCACATTAGGAAACTTATTAAATGAAAATACCGGTTGCTTTATTGCGTAGCCATTTAATTGTGGTTTAAAATCAAAGTCAGTCACTTTTTTCTCTCCTAACATTACTTTAGTTGCATAATTCACATAAGGTTCTTTGTACGCTTTTGCGATAAAAGGCACTGTACGCGATGCTCTAGGATTGGCTTCAATGATATAAACAATATCATCTTGTATAGCGAATTGAATATTAATTAATCCAACCGTATGTAACGCTCTTGCTATAGTATGTGTGTGGTCAATTATCTGTTGCATTACTAAATCTCCCAAGTTGAATGCTGGCAATAAGGCATTACTGTCACCAGAGTGAATACCACAAGGTTCAATATGCTCCATTATTCCGATGATATATACATTACCATCTGCATCACAAATAGCATCAGCCTCTGCTTCTATCGCTCCATCTAAATAATGATCCAACAACAATTTATTTCCTGGTATCGATTTTAATAAATCAATAACATGAGATTCTAATTCTTGCTTATTGATCACAATCTTCATCCCTTGTCCTCCTAAGACATAAGAAGGTCTTACTAATATCGGGAAATCTAATACATCTGCAATCGCTAAAGCTTCATCAGCTGATTCAGCAACATCAAATTCTGGGTAAGGAATATTATTTTCTTTTAATATGTTTGAAAAGCTTCCTCTGTCTTCAGCTAAATCAAGTGATTTAAAACTGGTTCCCATAATCTTAACTCCCCATTTTTCTAGTTTCTCTGCCAATTTTAAAGCCGTCTGACCTCCTAATTGAACGATGACACCTTCTGGTTTTTCATGTTGAATGATATCATAGATATGTTCCCAGAAAACAGGTTCGAAATATAGTTTGTCTGCAATATCAAAATCGGTTGAAACCGTTTCTGGGTTACAGTTAATCATTATGGTTTCGTAACCACATTCAGAAGCTGCCAAAACGCCATGTACACAACAGTAATCAAACTCAATTCCTTGACCAATTCTATTTGGACCAGAACCTAAGACGATTATTTTCTTTTTGTCTGAAACGACACTTTCATTTTGTACATACAATGTTCCGTCTGGCTTTTCTACTTCACTTTCAAACGTTGAATAATAATACGGTGTTTGTGCTTTAAATTCTGCAGCACACGTATCAACTAATTTAAACACGCGGTTGATGTTAAGTTCCATTCGTTTTTTATGAACTTCACTTTCTAGGCACCCTAACATGTGTGCTATTTGTCTGTCACCATAGCCTTTTTGCTTTGCTTCTAGTAATAATTCACGTTCAATAGAATCTATTTTGAATGTAGAAATCTCTCTTTCAATCTGAAATAACTCTTCATATTGTTTTAAAAACCACATATCAATTTTTGTGATTTCGTGAATACGACTTAATGGAATTCCGATTGCAATAGCATCATAAATTACAAATACACGATCCCAACTAGCGTAAGTTAATTTTTCAATTATGGTATCATAATCCTTGTAGCCTTTACCATCTGCACCTAAGCCATTTCGCTTAATCTCTAACGATTGTGTGGCTTTATGAAGTGCTTCTTGAAAAGAACGACCAATGGCCATAACTTCACCTACAGATTTCATTTGTAAGCCTAATGTACGATCTGATCCTTCGAATTTATCAAAATTCCAACGTGGAATCTTAACCACCACGTAATCTAAAGTCGGCTCGAATAATGCTGAAGTCGATTTTGTTATCTGATTATCTAATTCATCTAAATTATAACCAATGGCTAATTTCGATGCAATTTTAGCAATAGGATAACCCGTTGCTTTACTCGCTAATGCTGATGAACGTGATACTCTTGGATTAATTTCAATCGCGATAATTTCCTCTTCATCATCAGGACTTACGGCAAACTGCACGTTACAACCGCCTGCAAAGTCGCCAATACTTCGCATCATATGAATGGCCATATCTCGCATTTTCTGAAATGTTTTATCAGATAATGTCATAGCTGGTGCTAAAGTGATTGAATCTCCTGTATGGATTCCCATCGGATCCATATTTTCAATCGTACAGATAATAACGACATTATCGTTCTTATCGCGTAATAATTCTAATTCGTATTCTTTCCAACCGATCAAGGCTTTATCTATCATAACTTCGTGAATTGGAGAAACTTCCAAACCACGTGTTAGCATTTCGTCAAAATCTTCTTCTTTATAAACAAAAGAAGCTCCTTCTCCACCTAAAGTATAAGATGCTCTAATTACTAAAGGAAATCCAAATTCTTGTGCAATTTCCTTTCCTTTTAGATAAGACGTTGCTGTTGCTTGAGGTGCCATACCGATACCTATTTTCAACATTAACTCTCTAAATTGTTCTCTATCTTCTGTAATATTAATAGCATCGATATCGACACCAATAATATCTACATTAAAATCTTCCCAAATTCCTTTTTCATCGGCTTCAATACACAAATTCAAAGCGGTTTGTCCTCCCATTGTTGGTAACACAGCATCAATCTGTGGATGATCTTTTAAGATCTGGATTAAGGATTTAGTAGTCAATGGCAACAAATACACATGATCCGCCATTGTAGGATCTGTCATTATAGTTGCAGGATTAGAATTGATTAATATAGTTTCAATTCCATCTTCTCGTAAAGAGCGTAATGCTTGTGTACCCGAATAATCAAATTCACAGGCTTGCCCAATAACGATAGGACCTGAACCGATTAGTAAAACTGATTTTATGTTTTTATTTTTAGGCATGAGATTGAGTGTTTGATGTTGTAATGTATATATACGTGTTAATTTGGCAGTGCAAAAATAGTTAACAATAGGATATAAAAAAAGGCGTTACACCTAAGTAACGCCCTAATATATTAACAATTGTTAATCATTATTTTTTATGTCTTGTTTCTGTAGATACAGACAATTTTTTTCTTCCTTTAGCTCTTCTACGTGCTAAAACTTTTCTTCCGTTAACAGAAGCCATTCTTTCTCTGAAACCGTGTTTGTTTCTTCTTTTTCTTTTTGACGGTTGAAACGTTCTTTTTGGCATGTCTTATATATTTTATAAACTAATAATCTTTTTGATATTGAGAGGTCTCTCAAAACTGCGTGCAAATATACAACAAGTTTTTACTTTAGCAAGAAGCAAAAGAAAAATTTTGTTTAGAATTTAAACTCTTAGATTTTATTATCTTTGCGCTCTGCAAAAATATACAGAAATATGTTTAATAAAAATATAAAATTAGTCATTGCCGCATTAATTATTGGTTATGGCATCTATCAATTCACTGAAGGTTACATTGGTAATGGTATTATGTACCTATTATTATCTACAATATTTATTTTCCTTTACTTTAAAAATGAAATGATTTTACTAGCTTTTTTAAAACTAAGGAAACAAGATTTTCCTGGTGCAAAAAAATGGTTAGATAAAATAAAGAACCCAGAAGGTGCTTTAGTAAAGAAACAACAGGGTTATTTAAACTACCTTAATGGTATTATGGTTTCTCAAACTAATATGAATGAAGCTGAAGGTTATTTTAAGAAAGCAATCGCTTTAGGTTTGTCAATGGATCATGATTTAGCTATGGCAAAATTAAATTTAGCCGGAATTGCTTTTTCTAAACGCAGAAAACCAGAAGCACAAAAATTGTTAGCTGAAGCCCAAAAATTAGACAAAAGAGATATGCTCGCTGAGCAAATTAAGATGATGAAAGACCAAATGAAGAAAGCATCTATTCCAAAACAGCAATATGGTCAGCCAACTTCTGCTAGACAAAACAGAAGAAGTAGACGATAGTTTTAATTAAAAAAAAAATAAAAAAGGCTTAAGCAAATATAACGTTTAAGCCTTTTTTATTTATTATCAACTTTTATTAAGCAATTAATATTCTATTTAAATTACAATAAAGGCGCCATTAAACGTGCGACTGCTTCAACGAATTTTGTTCGTTTAGAACGTTCTTGCCATAACTTTAAATCAAGTTTTTCACAGTCTTTTAAATCTTCATTAAAAAATTCTGTGAGTTCACTACTAATCTTCTTATCATAGATTAATGCATTGACTTCAAAATTAATATTGAAACTTCTATAATCCATATTGGTTGTACCTACGGTACTAAACACGCCATCAACCACCATGGTTTTTGCATGAATAAATCCTTTAGTATATTGATACACCTCTACTCCGGCTTCTAAAAGCATTTCCAAATAAGAATTAGTAGCATATTCTGCAATCCAAGAATCAGACTTTTTTGGAACAATAATCTTAACCTCTTTGTTACTTCTTGCTATAACTTGAAGCGCGGTTACAATTTCGCTATTAGGAATAAAATATGGTGTAGTGATATACACATGATCTTCTGCATTTGTGATTGCTACAAAAATGGCCTCCATAATATTAGACCAATCTGTATCGGGACCACTTGCGGCAATTTGAAGCGGCACATTTTCTTTACAATTATGCTCTGGAAAATAGGTATTAGAAATTTCCAATTCCCCACCACTTACAAAATCCCATGTGGTAAAAAACAAAATTTGCAAGGATATAACCGCCTCTCCCATAATTCGCATATGTGTGTCTCTCCAATATCTATCGTTATTAGCGTTAACATAATTATCCGACACATTGATACCACCAACATAGCCTATCTTTCCATCTATGACGGTAATTTTACGATGATCACGATAATTCATCTTACCTGTTGAATTTGAAAATCGAACAGGCATAAAAGGATGCATTTCAATACCACAATCCCTTAATTTACGCTTCATTTTAGAGGATATAGAACTTCCAACATCATCAATAACTATTCTTATTTCGAGACCTTCACTTGCTTTTTCACACAATAAGTTGAGAAGTTCTGTCCCGATTTTATCATCTTCTATTACAAAATATTCTAGATGAATATGATTCGATGCTTCTTTTATATCATTAAATAGCAATTTGAATTTTTCATCTCCATTTTTAATAAGCTTTACAGCATTATTAATCGTGAGTTTAGAGTTTTCATTATTATATAATAACGGAATCACTTTAGATTTTTGATCCAATAAATCATCAACTTCATTAATTGCTTTGGTATCAAGCTCTAAACCCTCTTGAATCCTTTTTATAATAGACTGATTTAAAACATGCTTTCTAGAGAATATTTTATTTTTTCGGTATTCTTGTCCAAAAAGATAATATACAATCAACCCTAAAAAAGGCAGCGCCAATAGACCAATGATATAACTTAATGCCTTTGTTGGGTTAACTTTTTTTAATAAAATAGTAACGACTGCAGATAAGGCAACCGCATAATTGAGCACAATTAATACTTGCCAAATATGGTCTTTTACAAACTCCAAAATTTATGGATTAGTATTATAATACCCTACCTTAGGAATTTCAATAGAATATGATTTTCTAGAACTATTATTTAAGTGTGGTTCTCTTAACCATGGATTATGAAGTTTTAGAATTTTGTAGTTAATTCCAAATTGCTTTGCAAATCTGGCAAAATCAGTTACGGCAGTGTCAACTTCAACCTTATACGTTGGCACTTCTTTATATAAATGAGATTTATTAAAATTAAACCCATATTTATCTGGATTAGATAATATTTCCTTTAAAGCTACAATTCTAAATACATAACGACCCGTTTCTTCACCTAATAACAAATCATAATAACCATCAACATCTTGTTCTTTTAATCGTCTAGACACTCCATAATTACCAGCATTATATGCAGCTGCTGCTTTTGTCCAAGATCCTAAACTTTCTTTTGCCTTCTTTAAATAATCGCAAGCAACTTCAGTGGCTTTTTCTAAATTATAACGTTCATCAACATTTTTATTGACCTCTAAACCATTTTCTCTTCCTGTTGCTGCCATAATTTGCCATACACCACTTGCACCAGCAGGTGATTTTGCTGTTTGAACTAATCCGCTTTCAATTACAGCTAAGTATTTAAAATCATCTGGCACACCATTTTTCTTCAAAATAGGTTCTATAATTGGAAAATATTTTTGAGCACGCTTAAACATTAAAAGTCCATTGGATTGCCAGTACGTATTTACTAATAACTCCCTATCCATGCGTTCATAAATATCTGGATCATTAACAGGAACAACTTCACCTGCAAAATTCAAATTTTCAGGCATTTCTAATGCGTAAACATTGTAACTATTTACAATTGGATCTTCTTTACCTAGTAAATGATCTGGTATCGCCATTTCATCAGGTGACTTTTGCATTGAAAAAATAAATAAGCCTGATATACAAATCACGCCTATTATTGCTAAACTATTTTTTATGATTTTCATATCTTTAAATTTGAGATTAATTGAATGTCACACGCTATTCGATATCAATCATTTATTTGATTTTTAACGCTTTAAAACATGATCTTTTCGTCATTTTTCTTTTTATAAATGTAATCAATCTAATAACACCATTCAAATTCAGGCCATAATAAGTTTTGGTAAATTTTCGTTAAACCATTTAAACTTAGTAATAATCATAATGTGTGTTCCGCCTGTAACAACGTGACAATTTCCGCCACAAGAATGTGGGAAAATAACATCTTTATCTCCGTGAATATAAGTTGCATCTGTATTTGGTTTCTCTTGATCCCAACAAACCACTTGCTTAATAGCCCAATCCAAATAAGTTTTATCACTAATGGAAAGGTATTTTTTATATAAATCGACACGCTTTTTTATGGTTTCTCCAAAAGCATATTTAGCTAATAAATCTATATTACCAAGTAAGGATGTAGGTAATATTTTGTAAGCTTTAGTGATTTTAAGGAATTTTAAACGTTTTGGAAGCTCATGATATGACTTAACACTAGAAACAACAATTAATTTTTTGAGAGTTAAAAACTTACTCATTTCCTGAACCAAAATACCACCAAAAGAGACGCCAAGTAAAACGACATTATCGTGTTCAATAAACTTGCACATGCGTTGCGCATACGTGCTAAGAGTTTCGTTATGATCGGGAATTTGCCACTCTAGCCAATGAATTTTATAATTTTCTTCTGGTAGTTTAATATGCTCAAAAATTGTTGGATTTGCAGCCATGCCTGGCATTAAATAAACATGTATTAATTGACTATTCATAGGTCTTAAAACTTTTATTTTGGGACGTCTTAAATAATTACAATGTAAGGTTTTAACATCGATAACCTTAAAAATTCGCTGATTTTTTGTACCTTTGCACAGCAAAACTATATCAAATATAGTATCTACACTGCCGACCGCTGAATTTAATATAAACAAATTATGACAGAAACTGCTGAATTAATTGACAACGACTTCCTACGTCAATTTGAATTAAATGTTGAAAACGAAATGGCAATTATTGAATATTCTTTACAAGAAAGGAAGATATTCTTAACAAAAATGGTTATTCCTGATGCTATTAGGACCGAAGAGTTTGAATTAGAGTTTATTGATTTAGTGTTTTCCAACATTAAAGAACGTAACATTAGCGTGGTACCAACAAGTCCTGAAATTGCTAAGTTTGTAAGACGCAATAGAAAATATAAGCGCATGCTTCCTGTAGGTATTCGCATCTAATTTTAGAGAATGAATTATCAAAAAACCCGAAACTTTTAAAAGTTTCGGGTTTTTTGATATGTAAAAATTAAACTAATTTATTGTTTCGTATAAACCAGCGTTAAATCTTTAGTCTCTATGACTTCTGTAAAATCTTCGTTATAAATATCTACTGCATTTTTATAAACAGTCGTTAACGTATCACCATTTAACACGTATACTCTAGCTGAAACTTTAATGGTATTTTCTTCAGGTGTAGAATATTCTGAAGCAAAACTAATAATTCCTTCTCTGTTACAGTCTGAATTAACTTTGTAAACATCGGTATTCTCTTCTTTAAAATAGCGCAACACATTAGAAAACTCATTTCCCGAAGATACAGTCCCGTTAATTTCAAAGGTTAATGTTTCCCGTTCATTACAATTTATCTCTGCAATTAGATTGGTATTAGACACACCATCTTGGTTTACATCAAAAGGAATATTAACGGTTCGTGTGGTTAACAACCAGGTTCCAACAACGCCAT
Source organism: Winogradskyella helgolandensis (assembly GCF_013404085.1). NCBI lineage: Bacteria > Pseudomonadati > Bacteroidota > Flavobacteriia > Flavobacteriales > Flavobacteriaceae > Winogradskyella > Winogradskyella helgolandensis. The sequence goes on from NZ_JABFHO010000001.1 coordinate 3,866,057, forward strand.
GTTCATTCTTATCAGAACAAGATGTGGTTAAACCTAATAAACCAATAAGAAAACAAACTGAAAATACTTTATTCAAACTAGAAATATTAATAAACTCAAATATAAAACGAAATAATGTCTTTATAGGAAAATACACATAAATAAAAATGCAAATTTTAGCTATTTAAGTGCTAAATCTTCTTGAAACTCAAAACGAACCAAGCCATCTTCATCAATCTTAGTTAATCTAACTTTCTCAAGTGTATTTACTAATTCCGGATTCCAAGGTGCTTTTACTTTTACATAGTTTTCTGTAAACCCATGAATATAACCTTCTTTGTTATCGCTTTCAAACAACACCGTACGATCTGTGTTTAATTGATTTTCATAAAAAGCCCGTCGTTTTTTAGCCGATAGCCCACGTAACATTTTACTGCGTTTAGCTCGTTTTGCTTTAGATACCACGTTAGGCATTTCTGCAGCTTCTGTATTAGGGCGTTCTGAATATTGAAATACGTGTAAATATGAAATATCTAATACATTCAGAAAGTTATATGTTTCAAGAAAAACATCATCGGTTTCACCAGGAAAACCTACAATTACATCAACACCAATACAAGCATGTGGCATCACCTCTTTTATTTTAGAAACTCTGTCTACATACAATTCTTTCATGTAGCGACGCTTCATCTTTTTTAAGATGTCATTACTTCCACTTTGTAATGGTATATGAAAATGAGGCACAAAAGCTCTAGAGTTTGAAACTAAATCTATTGTTTCGTTCTTTAATAAATTGGGTTCAATTGAAGAAATTCTTAAACGCTCTATGCCTTCAACGTTATCTAACTCTTTAACTAAATCTAAAAACGTATGTTCGTGTTTTTTATTCCCGAACTCACCTTTTCCGTAGTCTCCAATATTAACTCCTGTTAAAACGATTTCCTTAATACCTTGTTCTGAAATTTCTTTGGCATTCTTCAAAACATTAGTCATAGTATCGCTTCGCGAAATCCCTCTAGCCAATGGTATCGTACAATAAGTACACTTATAATCACAACCATCTTGAACTTTTAGAAAAGCTCTGGTTCTATCACCAATAGAATAACTACCAACGTAGAAATCAGCTTCTTCTATTTCACAAGAATGCACTTCACCAAAATCATTTTTAGTAAGATCGTTTAAGTAATCGGTAATTTTGAATTTCTCTGTGGCACCCAGCACCAAATCCACACCATTGATATCCGCTAATTCTTCTGGTTTTAGTTGCGCATAACACCCAATAGCAGCAACAAAAGCTTCTGGATTGCTTTTTTGCGCTTGCTTAACAATGGTTTTAAAACGCTTGTCTGCATTTTCGGTAACCGAGCAGGTATTTATCACATAAATATCAGCCGATTCTTTAAAATCTACACGATCAAATCCTTCATCTTTAAAACTTCTAGCAATTGTAGAGGTTTCAGAAAAATTAAGTTTACAACCTAGTGTATAAAATGCGACTTTTTTTGTTGGATTCATTCTTGTACTTTTACCAAGTTGGCAAATTTACAACATATAAGTTATATGCTAAAACTCACACCATCCTTATTCAATAGATTACTTTTTGGAGCATTCGTTTTCATGGTATTTTCTTGCACCACAAGTCAAAGTGAACCATTAGACCATCTCGTTTTTAGATACAATGAGCATAAAAACATAGGTTCGTTAGATCCTGCTTTTTCTAAGGATTTAGCAGACATTTGGGCAACACATCAATTATTTAATGGTTTGGTGCAAATGGATGACCAACTCAATGTAAAACCCTGTATTGCTAAGAATTGGACAATTTCGGACAGTGCAAAAACCTATACATTTACGCTTAGAGATGATGTGTTTTTTCATAAACATGAATTATTCAATCCTTCACCTTCGCTCGGCAACCAAGATTCCACACGACATGTTACAGCTTCAGATTTTGAATATAGCTTTAATAGATTAAAAGATAAAGCTATCGCTTCTCCAGGAAGTTGGGTTTTAAATAAGGTCGAAAATTTTTCGGCTATAAACGATTCTACGTTTCAAATTAAACTGAAACAAGCTTTCCCTGCATATTTAGGTTTATTAACCATGAAATATTGTTCTGTGGTTCCTAAAGAAATTGTAGAACATTATGGTAATGATTTTAGATCACATCCTATAGGTACAGGTCCTTTTAAATTTAAACGATGGGAAGAAAACTTAAAATTGGTTTTTAGACGAAACAATACTTATTTTGAAACGGATTCAACAAACCAACAATTACCTTATCTTGAAGCTGTTGCCATAACCTTTTTACCAGATAAGCAAAGTGAATTTCTACAATTTGCACAAGGAAATATTGATTTTGTTTCTGGCTTAGACGGTTCCTATAAAGATGAAATTTTAACCACAGTTGGACAATTAAAACCGAACTATGCAAATAATGTAAAAATGATTCGTGGACCATATCTCAACACGGAGTATTTAGCATTTTACATGGAAACTAAGGCAAATACCATTCAATCTTTAAAACTGAGAAAAGCAATTAACGTAGGTTTTGACCGTGATAAAATGATGACATATTTGAGAAATGGAATCGGTATTCCTGCAAACGGTGGTTTTATTCCTAAAGGTTTACCAGGTTATGATGCTACAATTGGTTATAACTATAATCCTGAATTAGCTAAACAATTAGTATCAGAATTTAAAGCGGAAACAGGCATTAAAAACCCAGAGATCACACTAACCACGACAAGTAATTATTTAAGCTTTTGCGAATTTATTCAACGTGAGCTTCAAAAGACAGGCTTATTGGTGAAGGTTGATGTGATTCCTCCTTCTAGCTTAAAAGATGCCAAAGCCAATGGACAAGTCGATTTTTTTAGAGCCAGTTGGATAGCCGATTATCCTGATGCTGAAAACTATTTATCATTATACTACAGCAAAAATTTTGCTCCAAATGGTCCAAATTATACACATTTTAAAAATGCTGAATTTGATACAATGTATGAAGCAGCCTATTTAGAAACGAATTATGAAAAACGAATAGAACTCTATACTAAAATGGATTCTCTAATTATGGCTTCTGCGCCAATAGTCCCTATGTTTTATGATGAAGTCGTTAGGTTTACTCGCAAAAATGTGACTGGATTAGGAATTAATGCTACTAATTTACTAGAACTAAAATCGGTTAAAAAATCTGAACTTAAAAATTAAAATGACTTTGGCGTCATTGAAAATTCGCATTTAAGTCGCTTTTAATTTTTACGATACTGACTTGTTTCTTCAAAAACATGAGTCAATATTGCCTTATCCATTTCTGTAAATTCCTCTTTGCGTCGTTCCATTACCACTTCTGCAACTTCAAACGCTTTCTCAGTTTTATAAGTTACAAAACCTTTACTCCCTCCCCAAGAAAAACTTGGCACAAAGTTTCTAGGAAAACCACTTCCAAAGATATTAGCGCTCACTCCTACAACAGTGCCTGTGTTAAACATGGTATTAATGCCACACTTACTATGATCTCCCATCATTAACCCACAAAATTGTAAACCTGTTCTAGCAAAGCCTTCGGTTTGGTAATCCCAAAGTCTCACTTCTGCATAATTATTTTTTAAATTACTTGTATTGGTATCTGCTCCTAAATTACACCATTCACCCAAAACAGAATTTCCCAAAAAGCCATCGTGTCCTTTATTAGAGAATCCGAAAATCACAGAATTACTGACTTCACCTCCAACTTTACTATGTGGTCCTACTGTTGTTGGCCCATAAATCTTACTAGCCATTTTCAACGTTGCATTATTACATAACGCAAAAGGCCCTCTTACAATAGATCCCTCCATCACTTCTGCATCTCTACCAATATAAATTGGTCCTGAACTCGCATTTAAGGTTGCAAAATTTAAAGTTGCTCCTTGTTCTATAAAAATGTTTTCAGGATTAATCGTATTTATAGTTGCAGGTATTGGTTGAGAATGTCTATCCTTTGTGATTAAATTAAAATCCTCAAGGATTGCTTCTCCATTTAAAGCAAAAATATCCCAAGTATGTTCAATCTTCAAAAGTTCACCTTCAAACTCTATAGCCTCAAAGGTTGAAAAATCATTAACCTCTTCACCTTCTTTAACAAAAAATGCAATAACATCTTCACCTTTAAATAAAGCTTGATTATGACTTAAATTTTTCACAATCGCTACAACTTCCATATTAGGTAAAAAAGAAGCATTAATCATAATGTTATTTTCCATTTCTACCATCGGAAACTTATCTGCTAAGTAATCTTCGGTAACCGTTGTTGTGGTATATTCAATATACGATTCCCATTTTTGTCTAATGGTTAAAATACCTACTCTAAGGTCTGCAACAGGTCTAGTAAATGTAAATGGCAAAAGATTATTGCGATACGGACCGTCAAATAATATGTAGTTCATTGTGAGATTTTGAGTTATAAATTGACATCTAGAAGATTAACGCTCATAAATTCAACTTAGTTATAATATCAAAAATAACGTAATTGCTGAAAATAAAAAAGCCTTTCTGATAACAGAAAGGCTTTTTATGTATTGGTAGGCGAAGCTTATTTTTTAAACTTAGCGTATTTGTTTTTGAACTTGTCAATACGACCAGCTGTATCTACTAATTTAGATTTACCTGTATAGAAAGGATGAGATGTTCTTGAAATCTCCAATTTTACTAATGGATATTCAGTACCATCTACATCGATAGTCTCACTTGTATCTGCTGTAGACTTAGTTAAATATACCTCTTCATTAGACATATCTTTAAACGCTACTACTCTATAATTTTCTGGATGTATTCCTGCTTTCATCACTAAATGCTTTAAATGTATTCGATTTTTCGAGGTGCAAATTTAACCAATTTTTATAAATCTACAATGTTTTTGACAAATTTTATTAAGTAAAAGTATGTAACAATTATGTAACTTTGACTACTAACTAGATAATTAACCAAAAAAACGTCCAATTATTATGGAAAACGACAAACCTTCTGTTAAACAAATCGCTTACAATTACGGACTTTACTTAGCACTTATTTCTATAGCAGTACTTATAATTTTATATGCCTTAAATATAGAGAGTCATTGGATAGCTAGTGTAATAAGTACAGCTGCTACAATTGCAATTTACTATTTTGGAATTAACGCTTACAAAAAATTAAACTCTAATTTGTTAAGCATAAGAGATGGTTTAAAGGCAGGAATGGGCATTGCTTTAATCGGTGGAATAATTTCTGCTTTTTACGCTGCGATACACTACACTTATATTATGCCTGAATTTTTATCAGGAAAAAAAGATGAAGCAATTGCAGAAATGATGTCTCAAAATCCAAACATGCAAGGAGAACAATTAGATACGGCAATGAATTTTATAGATATTACAGCCTCTACTTTTTTCATCTCAACAATGATGCTTCTCGGAAGTTTATTTTTTGGGTTTATTGTTTCCCTTATAATATCTGCTATTTTGAAAAAGGATCGTTAGTATCCTTAAATAATTTCTTTATTTTTGAAGAGTAGAAATTAGACTTAAACTATATGGATATATCAGTAGTAATTCCACTACTTAACGAAGAGGAATCTTTAAAAGAATTACACGATTGGATAGTATCAGTAATGCTATCAAATCAATATTCTTATGAAATTCTTTTTATAGACGATGGTAGTACTGATAAATCGTGGCAAATTATTTCTGAACTTGGAGAAATTAATCCTAATGTAAAAGGCATTAAATTCCTTAAGAATTTTGGGAAATCACAGGCCTTACATGCTGGTTTCGCTAAAGCGAAAGGAAATGTGGTTATTACCATGGATGCCGATTTACAAGATAATCCTGAAGAAATCCCAGAACTCTTTAAAATGATTAAAACTGATGGTTTTGATCTAGTTTCAGGTTGGAAAAAGAAACGCTACGATTCATATTTCTCTAAAAATTTACCTTCAAAATTATTTAATTGGGCTGCAAGACGCACGTCTGGTGTTACCCTAAATGATTTTAACTGTGGCTTAAAAGCCTACAGTAATACCGTTGTTAAACATATTGATGTGTATGGAGAAATGCATCGCTACATTCCTGTACTAGCTAAAAACGCAGGTTTCACTAATATTGGTGAAAAAGTAGTACAACATCAAGCTCGTAAATATGGCCATACTAAATTTGGAATGAATCGTTTTGTAAATGGTTTTTTAGACCTAATCACTATTTGGTTTATATCACACTTTGGTAAAAGACCAATGCATTTATTTGGGGCACTTGGTGTTATTATGTTTTTTATTGGTTTTGCATTCGCCTCATATTTAGGCATTGATAAATTATTTTTAAATCCAACAGGACGTCTAATTACAGACCGACCACAATTCTATATTGCTCTTTCAACTATGATTATTGGTTCACAATTGTTTATCGCAGGTTTTCTCGGAGAACTTGTGTTACGCTCTAACCGTCAACAACAACGTTATTTTATAAAAGAACATTTGAATCTGCCACAATAAGACAATTTTGTTTCACAACAAGACATATTAAAATATTGAATTGTTTATTTTTGTTAATAAATCCATTATATCCATGATACACATTAAACCAGAAATTTTAGAACGCGTAAATTCTTGGCTAACACCAACTTTTGATGACAATTCTCAAAAAGAAATAAAGCAGATGATTGCCTCTAACCCAAAAGAATTAGAAGAAAGCTTTTATAAAGATCTTGAATTTGGAACTGGTGGTATGCGAGGTATTATGGGACTAGGAACCAACCGAATTAACAAATACACTTTAGGAAAAAACACACAAGGCTTAAGTAATTATTTAAAGCAATCGTTTCCTAACGAAGATATTAAAGTAGCTATTGCCTACGATTGTAGACATAATAGTAAAACGTTTGGAAAGCTCGTTGCTGATGTATTTTCTGCCAATGGTATTAAAGTCTTTTTGTTTGAGGATTTAAGACCAACACCAGAATTATCATTTGCTTTAAAACATTTAAACTGCCATTGTGGTATCGTTTTAACAGCATCTCATAATCCACCAGAATACAATGGTTACAAAGTATATTGGCAAGATGGGGGGCAATTAGTACCACCACAAGATGCTGCTGTAATTGCAGAAATAAACCGTTTAGATTATTCTGAAATTAAATTTGAAACGAATTCAGATTTAATTCAATATATAGGCAAAGATGTTGATGACGTTTTTATAGATGCTTCTGTAAAAAATGGCAGTTTTGATACTTCAAAAGAAGCTAAAGAAAATTTAAATATTGTATTTACGTCTCTTCACGGTACCTCTATCACAGCAATTCCAGAAACACTAAAGCGCGCAGGTTATACTAACGTTAATATTGTTGAAGAACAACGTGTTCCTAATGGAGATTTTCCAACGGTAGTGTCTCCAAATCCTGAAGAACCAGAAGCTTTAAAAATGGCTATAGCACTTGCAGGAAAAGTTGATGGAGATATTGTTATTGGTACAGATCCAGATTGCGATCGTTTGGGAGTTGTGGTGCGAAACTTAGAAAATGAATTGGTGATTCTTAACGGAAATCAAACGATGATTTTAATGACTAATTTTCTATTAAAACAATGGAAAAATGAAAATAAAATAAACGGAAACCAATTTATAGCCTCTACAATTGTATCTACTCCAATGATGTCTGTTTTGGGTGATTCTTATGACGTAGAGTGTAAAATTGGATTAACTGGTTTTAAATGGATTGCAAAAATGATTAAAGACTTCCCAACCATGGATTTTATTGGAGGAGGTGAAGAAAGTTTTGGATTTATGGTAGGTGACTTTGTTCGCGATAAAGATGCTGTAACTTCTACGCTATTAGCTATTGAAATTGCTGCACAAGCAAAAGAAAAAGGTAAAACTATATATCAAGAATTAATTGATCTATATGTTGAACATGGTTTCTTTAAAGAGCGCTTAGTGTCTATAACTAAAAAAGGAATTGAAGGAGCACAAGAAATTAAACAAATGATGATTGATGCTAGAGAAAATCCGCTAAAAGAAATCAACGGCGAAAAAGTAGTCTTAATTGAAGATTACCAATTATCTATTTCTAAGAACCTTCAGACAAATGAAGAAACAACTATAGATATTCCAAAATCTAACGTATTAATTTACTACACTGAAAACGGAAGTAAAATTGCACTTAGACCAAGTGGTACAGAGCCAAAAATAAAATTCTACATCAGCGTAAATACTGATCTTGACAATACGGCAGACTTTGCATCAAAGGAGCAGTTATTGAATGATAGAATTAATGCGATTTTAGCAGACATGAATTTACAGTAGATGAATTACATAAAAAAACTCATACCTTTTGCTTTACCATACAAAAGGTATGCGTATTTAAATATTTTCTTTAATATTTTATATGCCCTTTTTAGCACACTTTCATTTATAGCTTTAATACCTGTATTTAAAGTTATTTTTAGTGATCAACGTGTTATAAAAGATAAACCTGTTTGGCAAGGTTGGTTAGAATTACAGAGTTACGGTGAAGACTACCTTAACTATTTTATGGTTGATACTATTGAAAAACACGGTGACTTTAAAGTGTTGATGATGATGGTAGGAGTCATAATTAGTATGTTCTTACTTAAAAATATTTCTAATTATCTCGCTATGTATTTCATTACGTTTTTACGAAATGGAGTTTTAAAAGATATACGTAATAAACTATATGACAAGATAATAACACTGCCATTGGCATTTTACTCGGAAAAATCTAAAGGTGACACTATATCTAGAGTTAGTGCAGATGTTAATGAGGTAAGAAACTCATTTCTTGCTATACTAGAAATGATAGTAAGAGAACCACTTACTATTTTATTTTCATTAGTTTCAATGCTTATTCTTAGTCCTAAGCTAACGTTATTTGTTCTGGTATTTATTCCTATATCAGGTTTTATTATTTCTAAAATTGGTAAATCTTTAAAGAAAGGTTCATTAAAAGTTCAAAAAGAACAAGGAGTCTTTCTATCCGTTTTAGAAGAGACTATGGGAGGTTTAAGAATTATCAAAGCCTTTAACGTAGAAAAAATGTTTGCTGGTAAATTTGAAGATAGTAATGACAGGTACTATAAATATTCTAACAAATTACTAAACAGACAAAATTTAGCCTCTCCATTAAGTGAATTATTGGGTATTATTGTTATTGGAGTGCTACTCGTTTATGGTGGATACCTCGTTTTTGTAGATAAAACCATGGACGCTAGTTTCTTTGTTGGGTATATTACATTAGCCTATAATATTCTTACACCTGCAAAAGCAATTGCAAAAGCTAGCTATAGTGTAAAACGTGGTGATGGTGCCGCTAATAGAATTCTTGAGTTCTTAGAGACAGAGAATAACATCGTAGAAATTGAAAACCCAATAGAAAAGCAAACTTTTGAAACCGAAATTACGCTCAATAATATTTCATTTAAATATGAAAATCACTACGTTTTAAAGAACTTCAGCTTAACAATCCCAAAAGGAAAATCTATAGCACTTGTTGGGCAATCTGGAAGTGGAAAAAGTACTATCGCTAATCTCGTCACTCGTTTTTACGATGTAAATGAAGGTAATATCTCTATTGATGGTGAAAATATTAAGAATCTGTCTAAAAAATCTTTAAGAGGATTCTTAGGCTTAGTTAATCAGGATTCTATATTGTTTAATGATACGGTTGCTAATAATTTAAGAGTAGGAAAAGAAGACGCTAGCGATGATGAAATTATAGAAGCTTTAAAAATTGCGAATGCTTGGGAATTTGTTAAAGACTTACCACAAGGTATACACACTAACATTGGAGATTCTGGTGGTAAAATTTCTGGTGGACAAAAACAACGTATAAACATTGCAAGAGCTGTACTTAAGAATTCTCCAATAATGATTCTAGATGAAGCTACCTCAGCTTTAGATACTGAAAGCGAACGTTTAGTGCAAGATGCATTAGAAAAAATGATGAAAAACAGAACTTCTATTGTTATTGCACATAGACTTTCTACGATTCAAAATGCAGATTCAATAGTGGTAATGCAAAAAGGAGAAATTGCTGAACAAGGTACACATGCAGAATTGATTGCTAAAAACGGTGTTTACAAGAAGCTTGTTGATATGCAAAGCTTTGAGTAAACTTTGACTTTTTGTAGTTAAAAAACACGGTTTGCCTCCATCTAAACGGTAGCCAACGTGGTGACTTAATTTCCAAATCCATCAACTATCTAATTCTTACAAACAAAAAAAAAGGATATATAATTAAATACATCCTTTATAACATATGCCATCAGAATTGGGGAACTGATAACGTTTAATAGGTTAAGCTTAAACAAACATAGCGCAAATAAAACTCGAAAACAAGAAAATATCGCATTTTATCGCTTATTTACGTATTTAATCGATTATTTCGTATTTAAAACACTGATTATCAACCTCAATAAAGCACAATAAATTTTATCAAAAAAACCGATTAAACTTTTAGTATTTTACGGAGTCTTAATAACAAATAGTAGCAATTGACTAACGAATCGGAATTTATAACGCGTTTAAAAAATCCTTCAACAAAAGAAGTAGCCTATAGAGAACTATTACAACTCTATAAGGAGCGCTTGTATTGGCATATTCGTAAAATTGTAATCAATCATAATGATGCAGATGATGTGCTTCAGAATACCTTTATAAAAGTATACCGTAGCATTGACAAATTTAAAGGAGAGAGTCAATTGTTTTCTTGGTTGTACAGAATTGCGACAAATGAATCAATTACACTTATAAACAAAAATGCCAAACGTTTACAGATTACTAACCAAGAGCACCAAACAAAAGCTATTAATAATTTACAAGCGGATGTTTATTTTGAAGGGGATGACATTCAACTAAAATTACAGAAAGCCATAGCAACATTACCAGAAAAACAGCAATTAGTGTTTAACATGCGCTATTTTGATGATTTAAAATATAAAGATATGGCCGACATTTTAGACACAAGTGAAGGGGCTTTAAAGGCATCCTATCATATTGCAGCTAAAAAAATTGAAGCCTTTTTAACTTCAGATTAAACCATTTTAATAATTTGAAGTCTTATTAATAGAAAAAAGTTTAAATGATTTCGGATATTCCGAAAATGACCATGAAAAAAAATAATTTACATAGCGTTAAATCTACAGGTTTTAAAACACCCAAAAATTATTTTGAGTCGTTTGACGCTGACTTTTTTGAACGTTTAAAAGAAAAAGAAGCCATTACGTCTTCAGAAGTTTCAGGTTTCACTGTTCCGGAAAATTATTTTGATGCTGTTGAAAATGAGGTTTTAGAAAAACTTAAAAATAAAACGGAAACACCTGTTATTAACTTCAAACCAAAAAGCAGATTTTATTATTTTGCTGGTATTGCTGCTACTATTATGCTATTATTTAGCTTAGGATTTAATAACGATAATATTACTATTGATACTTTAGAAACCGAAATACTTGAAAGTTACTTATATCAGGAAGATTACACTAATGACGATCTTGCCACTTTATTTAAATCTGATGATATTTCGGTAACTGATTTCATAGATATAAATGTTTCAGATGAAACACTTGATCTTTATTTTGAAAACATCGCAACAGAAGACCTAATTTTTGAATAAACAGATTATGAAAATAATACACACACTCTTACTTACATTATTTGTTTCTACAAGCATATTTGCACAAAAACTTGATAGAGAGAAAATTAAAGCCTTAAAAATCGCACACATCACTGAGCAATTAGATTTAACAGAAACTGAAGCACAGAAGTTTTGGCCAATCTACAATGCCAATGAGGATGCTGAGAACAAGTTAAGAGAAAATTCTACAAACAGAAGGAAAGATAAAAACGTAGAAGAACTCTCAGAAACTGAAGCCAAATCTTTATTGTTAGCCATGGAGAAAGTTGAAAAACAAAAAGTAGAATTACATTCTAAAATGCTAAATGAGTTATTAGAAATTCTTCCAGCAAAAAAAATAATTAAATTGTATCAAGCAGAACGTTCATTTAGACAGAAGATGTTTGAAGAATATAAAAAACGACACTCTAAACAATAGTGTGTACTGAAAAAACAAAAAGGAAGCTCTTACGCTTCCTTTTTTTATTCTCTAAAAGTCAATTTACTTATCCTTCCTTTTCCTGCCGCAAAAGCTGTAGAATCATTTAAAAACCGAATGGTGTAAAAACCTTCATCGCTTAAATGCGTCCAGCTATCTCCAAAATCATTACTATAGTCTATACCTTTAAAACCAATGGCTACTAATTCTTTGCCCTTTGAATTAGGAACATACTGCACACAGCTTCTATAACTAGGTCCTTTACCGCTAGCAACAATTTTCCAAGTTTTCCCTCCGTCTATGGTTCTCATTTTATTTTGTAAAGTATCATTGGGTTTAGTATAATCACCTCCTATAGCAAATCCATTTTTCTCATCGTAAAAATCTATAGAGTATATACCTGTAGTTGCTTTACCTTGAATGATTGGAGTATCAAAAACGTCCCATGTTTTACCTTTATCTGGAGAATACAATATTCTGCTCGACTTACCACCTGTTGCTACCCATGTGTGATCTCCAATAATTGCTATATTGGTATCACTTGCTGCAAACGCGGCTTCACCCTCTTTAGCTTTTGGTAAATCATCACACGGTAATTTTGTCCAAGATTCACCACTATCTCTCGTGATAATAATACTCATACAATTATCTGTTGGATCTCCAATGGCAATACCTTCTTCATCATTCCAGAAGTCCATGGAATCGTAGAAGGCTTTTGGATGGGTTTCGGAATAAGTAACTTTTTTTACTGATTTAGCTCGTTTATAAATTAAAGCTGGGCTGCCAATCGTTATGTAATGCATTCCTTTACTTGTTAATGCCATTGCTCTAACATTAATCATTAATGTATCATGCTCTAATTTGGAGTAAATACCACAAGACATTTGCGTTTCTTGGTCTGGATAAAGTTTTGGATGATTAATAGGATATACATGACCTAAGCTACCACTTGAAGTCGCAAACATACCAACTCCCTCTGACCTAACAACTTCTAGAGCTCTTATATTTAATAACGAATCTTGTTGCAATGGTGTAATCTCAACCTTGGAAAAATTTCTAGTTTTTAATGGATCTTCCGATTTGCAAGAGACAATTCCAATTAATAAAAGACAAAAAATAATTAATCGCATAACTTTAATTTTCCCTAAAAATAGAAAAGCTTTGCGATAATACGGTTAAGACGTTCAAATTATAATTGCTTTTTAAGCCAAAAGGAAATAACCAAAACTATAAAACCCATTAATAGTAAGCCCATTTTAATTATACCGCCTAAATCAGATGAAGAAGGTACAATCTCGAAGGAGTTCAAACCCAAAGATGTGATAAACTTTAAGTGTCCGTTTTTAAACAAAACATCATGGAAGTTTTCTTGATCCTTATAAATGTTGAACATCATGGTATTTTTTATATCATCGAATTCAGTTCCCTGGAATAAAAAAACAAAATTGGTTTGATGAGAATGCCCCTTATGAGAAGCGTCATTAACGGACAGTAATTTTAAACTAGAACCGTTATTTCTAATTTGAAAATTATTCTGGACATATTCAAAAAAAGCAGTATCAAAATCATTTTGACTTTTAGCGTTTTCTAATTCTGGAGAAGCGTCTATAAGTGCATTTCTTATGCTCCAAGGAAATTCAGCAGTTACCTCAACCATAGCTTCTTTTTGCTGAATTGTAAAAAATGCTTTGTTAGCATCATGAGCAAAACTAAACGTTGACAGCGTGACAAAAATAAAAAGTAAGAAACGAGAACGCGTCATTTAATTGTTTCCTATTTTAAAATCTTGAGATGGTGTACCTCTAAAATACCTCGGGATGCTTGGAAATTCATCTGTGAGAACATAATAATAAGTTCCTGATGGGTATTCTGGAGTAACCCCTGTTCTTCCATTAGCTTCATCTAGTGTTCCTAAACTAGAACTATATTCGTAATCATTAGAATACACACCATCATACACTCCACAAGGTACTGTAATACCATCTCCTCCTCTACTACCCGATTTTAATTGGTAACTCGATGTCATTTCCACAATAGAAGAATTATTATTTGAAGCCTCCGCATAGGCATATTTATAATATATAGGAAATCCGTCTGCGGCATACCCAATTAATGTCATTGTATTTGCTGGTACATTTAGAGCTTCTAAAAACAATATTGGGGAACCATGATAATGATATTTTCCGGTTGGCTGCACATGTGCACTGTTACAATCTAATCCTAAATTAACGTTTAAGGCTTCTAAGTTCCATTCCCAGTTCACGTTGGGATCTAAAATACCCTCATGCGGAAAAGGTTCTGCTGCTACAGGGTCTAATTCCACACCATTTAATAATATACCAAAGGCATACTGTGGTCCTACATTGGGTCCATTACCAGTAGTAGATAATAAAGGGGTGAATGTACTGGCTACACTTGGATTTAACTCTAAGGTATATGTTTCATTTTGTTCAGAAATAGCATTTGGATTTAGAGACCCTATGCCCATTCCGAAACGTCCAACCATATGTTCTGGAATACTATTAGAGGTTATAATTCTATTGGAACCTGAAATTGTTTGATTATATAAATTAGAAAACACCAGCGTTTCATTACATGCTCCTCGTGAACTGTCAAGAACTTGATCGGATTCACAACCGGTATCATCTAAATCTGAATGATCAGCAACGTAGCCTTCTGGTTGTTCACAAGCTTCAAGACTGATATCTTGATTTCCCAAACCATCGCTATCTAAATCTTGATACCATGTTGATTCTGTACAAGACATTTCATCATTACTTGAACAAGAAAAAACGGATATGAGTATTACTACGGTTATGAGTTGAGTTATTTTTTTCATTTACATTCTGTTAGTTGTGTTATAAGACGGGTATTTAATTTTCTCTAAAAATAGAAAAGCTTTACTGTATTACAGCAAAGCTTTTCAGTAACCATAATCAATCAATCAAATAAAACTAGATCATCACTCTAGCTTTCTTCTTTTAAGGCTTTAACATCTATTATTAATTGTTGCATAGATGCTCTATTTAATCCGTTATAGATACCTCTTATATGTTTGTTTTTATCTATTAATAAGAAGTTTTCAGTATGCAGAAAATCATCTATAGTTTTAGGCTCTCTTAAATCATTTTCAACAAAATACTGATCTCTACCTAACTCGTAAATATCAATTCTATCACCAGTTACTAAGTGCCATTTATGATCTATAGCACCATATTTATCTGCATAGTTTTTTAAAACAGGAACAGAATCTTGAGTAGGTGTCACTGTATGAGACAAGAACAAAACCTCATCATCATTAATAAATTCTTCTTGTAATTTAAACATGTTCCCTGTCATTTGAGGGCATATGCCAGGACAGCTAGCAAAGAAGAAATCTGTAATGTAAATCTTATTTTCAAATGTACTTTGAGTTACTTTTTCTCCGAGTTGATTGGTTAATTCAAAATCTGGTATTTTATGAAATGCTTTCTCTTCTTTGGAATTAGGTGTTATCCAATTTGGTGTAAAAGATTCCTCATTATAGTACGGCAGGTAATCTACTCTACTTGTTTCTTCTGCTTTACTATTTTCTTTTTTAATGTCATTTTTACAACTCACACTAACCGCTAACAGAAAAATCATAATATATTTCATATCCTTTTTATTTAGCTTCAACAACATCTTTCCTAATCACTATTTCATTCTCTAATTTATAACAAGAATTAGCTCTTTTCATTCCAAAAATCCGTCCATTTTTAGCTTCATAATTAACGTAAAGTTGTCCATTTGGCAACCACGCTTTTTGAAGTCCATTTTCTTCATTATCCTCTAATTGTCGAATTTTAGAAATTTCTCCGTTTGAATACCACTGCTTTTCTTCACCTTGTTTTTTTCCATCTACATAGTTCACTTTCAAAGCTAAAATCCCATTTTCCCAGTAGCTTTTATAAACTCCGGTTAATTTGTTTTGATTAAAATAAGCCTCAATACGCAAAACTCCATTTTCTGACCATGTTTTAGCTACACCTTGTCTCTTGCCATTATGAAACCCTAATTTTTCTTGTAGTGAATCGTTACTATGAAATTTTACGGAATAGCCATTAAAAGGTTCATCATTATAATACCACGTACCTTCTAGTTGATTCAAGATTAAGTCGGATTTTAAAACTTCATTATTTTCAACCGTAATTACATTTTCTCCATTGGCTATGTCAAAATCATTCGAAGTATTATTCTTCGAAGCGTCCTGACAGCTAAAACAGCATATGGCAAATAAGATGAAAATAAACGATTTCATGATTAATAGCCTTGGTAAGGTCCTGCAAATGCTAAATAAGATCCAGTAGTAGAATACACTTCATTAATAATATGATAATGATATTCCTCTACTCCATCAGTATACTGAGTTGTTGATGTATGTCCTCCTGATGCATCTAAGTCTGTTGGATACGCACCTATTGAACTACATTTTCTTCCATAAAGAAAAACTCCATCTAATAAAACGCCTACCAAACTGTCATCATCATCAGAAAATGCTTTAGGCTCTAAATGGTAGTGATATACACCTGGTCCGATGTGAGCACCTGTCCAATCTAAAGAAGCTGCTGCTGCATCTAAAGCTCCTCCTCCTTCTTGATCATTAAAAATTGAAGCTCCACTAACTGCAATACCTATAGTATCAAAATTTGTAGAAACTGTATTACCATCTAAGTCTGGTGTGGCATCAACAGTGATTGTTACCGCATTATTATTACTAGACATAATACTTGGTGTAAGCTCAACATCTGGCTCATCTCTATAAAGCGTATTTCCTTGTCCCCAATAAACAGTCTCATGATCTGGCAAGCCTGTGGTTTCAATAACCACATTAGAGCCATCCAAATAAATAGTTGTAGCATCTGTGTTAAATGCTGCAAAAGCTGCATGAAGCTCTGTGACTATGCCATCATCGCCATCGTCTGTTCCTGTTGAGTCGTCGTCTGTTGAACAAGCTATCCCTAAAGTAAAGAGTAACAAGGCCAAAGTTGATAGTTTAAATACCTTTTTCATAATTTAATTTTGTTAGTGTTTGCAATCGTTTAGTTTTTAGATGCGGTTGTTTGCAAAAACTTGTGGTCTTATTACATTTTTATTTTTAACCTTTAACAGACATTGACCCACTTGCTCCGTGTAAACAACCTAAAACTTGATTGCTACCTGCAGAACCCGCATGATAATGGTAACCTCTCACCTCATCGTAATGACCATTACAATCGTCTAGATCTGTGCTTACTTTACCATCAGCATCCTTATGTGCGTATATACCAAAACCATCCATAGCATAACCAATCATTACAGCATGTGTATCTTTTTGTTTTACTTCTTTTGTAGAACCTGTAACGGCATGGTAATGATAACCTGCATGAGGATTAACGTGACCTCCAGCATCATCCAAAGGTGCTAGAGTATGCGCAGCTAAAATAGCATGCGTTGGTGCAGGTGCTTCAAAATTAACTCCGTTAAATGCAACACCAATACCGTCTCTACCCAATGAATTTGAATTTTCTAAATACAACGGTTTTACGGGAATATAATACGTAGACTGTTTTTCTCTGTAATATTCTGGTAAGCATTCTACGCAATAATTATGATACTCTTCTTCAACATCTGGCTTTGCTGCTCCTTCACATTCTTCTTGAGTTTTTGTCACTTTCACGGAACCATCCTCTCTAAATAAAGCCCATTCTTCGTCACTATAAAATTCTTTAAGATTAGCAATAAAGTGTCCATCTACATCATAGACTTTATCATCTTTAAACCATATGCCTCCTTTATCCTTTCCATCTTCAATATGCGTTGGACACCAAGGGCCCATTTTATGTTCATGAGGTTGGGAAGCTGTTGTAATAACATAACAAAGTGCTTTTGTACCATTACTCAATGTATGTTCTTCTTGGGTTATTTCTTGTAATAAACTTTCTTTAATAAAAAGCGTAGGATCGACATTTATAGTGACTGCAAAATCTTTTTGCACATTATTTTTACTGTTAGAATTATTTTCCCTAGGACCTCTACCTTCTGGCTTGGGACCTTTTTCTAATTCTTCAGTTGTTAGAAAACCATCATTGTTGGTGTCTATTTTGGAAAAATCCTCTAATAATGGACCTTCAACTTCTGATTTTGCCAATTTTCCGTCATTATTTGAATCCATTTGACTAAATAACTCTGAGACATTAGGCGCTTGTTGTGCTGGTGGATTTTCAGGATTTTCATCCGTTGAATTTGTATTTGATTTACAACACACAAAGGATGTAATTAATGCAAAAAATAGAAAAGATTGAATACTTCTAAATTGTCTCATAATAAATGTGATTTAAGTGTTTAAGTTAAAGCTAATCTTACAATTCTTAATCTCTTTTCTTTCTTTTCTTATTTTCAATCTCTTCATCTTTTGAATAAAAAGCTTTTAACTCCTCTAAATCTAGTTGAGCGTCATCGTTGGTATCAATAGCATTAAAATTATCCATAAGATCACGTTTGTCTTTTGCGGCAACTTCTAATCCATTTAATAGTCCATCTTCGTTTTGATCAACCTCTTTTAGAAGTTTAGCTGCTAAAACTTTTCGAGGTCCTTCACGGTTTAACTCAGTTTCAAGCTCTTCTAAATCTATAAAACCATCTTCATTAGTATCTATTTCATCAAAATCTTTGGCTATTTTTCCTCTTTCATCATTTACGGCTTCCACTTTATCAATTTTATCATCGTTATTAGTGTCTAACAATTTCAATATATCTGAAGCCTCTGGTTTTTCTCCTTTAGGTGGTCCTCCTTGTCCTCCACCTCTACCGCTTTGTCCTCCTCCTGGTGGTCCTTGTGCAAAAGCAATGACGTTTATGAATACCGCTAAAATTGTTAATGTTACTTTGATAAAATTCATTTTTATATTTTGTTTATTAATTTTAAAATTAATGACCTCCAGGACCACCAGTATTAGGTTCACCTGTTGGTCCCATTTCACCTCCGATTTGTGTCACTGTACTACTTATAGTAAATGAATCACCAGAATCTGCTCCTCCACTATAAGTTCCTGATGTATATAATCCATTAACTTCTGTACCATTACTTACAATTCCACCAGTAAAGATTTTATAGGTTTGACCCGTTTCTAATTTTGCGTTTGAATAAATGATGGTATTTACACGATAGGGTACCTGATAAGTCAATGCTTCAGAACCATCTTCTGATTGAATATGCAATAATTGATTCGCATTTATTCCATCTAAAATAACAGCATTTTGTGTGCTCTCGCTTTCTGTTGGGAATGAGGTATTTAATGCCAACCCTAAAATAGTGCCTCCTGTTATTTTAAATAAGCCGTCATCGCAATCAAAACTACCATCTGGCTCATCGGTTCTTACAGCTATAGCAATAGTAGTACCACCTGTAATGGTAATACCTTCATTACTATCTATGGCATCATTAAGTGTACTATACACATAAGTATTTCCACCGTTAATGTATAATGTTCCGTTTGCGTTAAGTCCATCATCATAGGCCGTAATATTTATAATACCATCATTAATAGTCATTATGCCTTTAGACTCTATACCTTCACCTTCAGTAGTATTAATCACAAAGTCACCACCATTGATAGTCACATTAGGTAAAATAGAATCGTCAGGCTCTTCTTCTTCGTCAATATCATATGATGCTACAATGCCGTCATCAACAGTATTTATTGTAAATGACCCATCGTTGATAATAATATAGCCTTCTTCACAATCCATACCATCGCTACTTGCTGATAAATTGAGCGTACCACCATCTACAATGATGTAATCGTTGGTGTGTATAGCATCTGAAGCCGCCTCAGTAACAGTTATTGTTCCACTGATAACTCTAACATAATCGTCACTAGCAATGCCATGCTTGTATAGTCCTGCAACGTTTAAAGCTCCCGAACCACTAAACACCAATTGTCCTTCACTAAAAAAAGCTGCTTTAGCATCTTCATCATCTGGAATATCACTGTAGATTGAAGCATCGGTTAAGTTATTTGTACCTTCTAATATTACAAAAATAGTTTTTGAAGATTGAATATTAATCGCAGGACCATCAGCATTGGTAATACTTAAATCACTTAACGATAATTTGAATTTTTTATCGCTATAAATTTTCAACATACCATCAGTTGTTGTACCTGAAACTTCGTATGCCACTTTTGAAATCGTTGAATTAATAGTGATATCTGCTCCGTCTTGGGTAATAACAACATCATCAGGAACGGGATTTACTATTGTTGCAGACGTATTGGAAAATACAATTTGAACCGTATCTTCAAACGTTGCATTTTCTACCAAATCATCTTCATCGTAACCTGTATTATTGATATCACCTTCAGCTGTTCCTGTTATGCCACTATCAGTGATAGAAATATCTTCTGAATATGTTACGCTATAATCATTATCATCATCACTGCAAGCATTAAATGTTAACAGCGAAACACTTAATATTAATACGACTGTTTTAAATCTGTTACTTTTCATATTTTCAAACTTTTTAGGTTATATAACTTTAGATGTGCTCTTTATTCTAAACTTGTGTCTGTTACTGTTAAAAAAAACACAAAAAAATCTCGATAGTTCGCAAATTTTCAGAATTCTAGCACAATTAGATTGAAATAAAAAAAAGCCCAAGAAAATGATTATTCTTGAGCCTTAAAATCTAGTTATATTTTTTTTAAGAAGAGTTGTTGATTATTATCTCATTATCTTCATATAATTGATATTTAACTTCTCGAAATCTTTAAGACTGTTGTCTTATTCAATACAACCATATAAAGCCCTTTTGAAAAAGATGTAAAATCTAGAGTTATCGCATTTTTATTAGCATACTCATTTTGAAATAATTGTTGTCCCTGAAGGTTATAAACTTCAACAGTTTCTATAGCATAATTTGAATTTTCTATGGTAAGATTATTCGATGTTGGATTAGGGTAAACTTTAAGCGCATTACTAAAAAGAACCTCATCTATAGATAGTGTCTCATTATTCAAACCAAAAGTTGGTTCTTGAATCACAAAATCTCCTGTTCCATTTGGATTTCGAGCATACCCCATATCTGTAGTTTGTTCTCCAAATTCGATATCTTGTAAAATCACACCATTGGCATAAGATAAAATCACTGTTTCACCTCCGCTAGACAGTTTAAAATCAGCGTGAAAATCACCTTGATCTGGATCACTATCGCACCACACAATAAGATAACTATCGGCATCTAGCGTTGTACCTGTTGGAAACTGATATACTAACGGGTCATCAGCATCATCGGATAAATACAAATTATCTAAGCTAAGTGTTTCGTTGGTGGTGTTATATAACTCTATCCAATCTTCATATTCTCCTGCATCGTCAGTTTCGCCTGTGTCATTAGATGCTAAGATTTCGTTTATTACTAAATCCCCCACATTTAAAACATCATAATCATCAATATTCTCATTATTGGCATTAAACGTTGGTTCTTGTATCACAAAATCACCTGTGCCGTTAGGATTTCTGGCATACCCCATATCATCTGTTTGGGCACCAAAAGTTATATTTTCAATTACTGTTCCGTCTGCATAAGATAATATGGCACTTTCACCATCTGAAGAAAATTTTATATCTGCATGTAAACCTTCTTGATCATCATCTTTATCGCACCAAACTATTAAATAACTATCTGGTTCGATGGTTAATCCTGAAGGAAAAGCCCAAACCAATAAATCATCTTGATCATCAGATAAATATAAATTATCTAGACTTAATGTTTCAGAACTATTGTTATAAAGCTCTAACCAATCATCATAGTCACCATCTTGATCTGCGGCTGTAGTTTCATTAGAGGCCATAATTTCGTTGATAACCAAATCACCAACGGCGATTGTTGTGTAGGTTGCTTCAATACTATAAAATTCATACTCAGCTCTAGCTGGTGAAAACGCACCAATATTTGAATTTTCTGCATAAATATAATATTGAAGATTAGCCGTATCTATAGTGACATCAATGCCATAAACATTATCACCCACAACACCATCATTATGAGTACCATCATCAAACATTTCTATTTTTGTAAAAGGTGCCGTTAGATCTGTTCTATAACCTAAATACACATTATCCGTATCTGTTACTTCTACAGTGATTGAAACCGTATCTCCAATTAATGGTGTCGATACCGATGTTTCAACATTACTTATAGTAGGCTGTGTCGTTGTAAAATCGGACTGACTTAGTAGATAAGAACTTCTTGCAGTCATTAAATTGGTTAAGCCACAAGCTGTATTTCCGCCAATATTATAATCTGTATTGATATTACCTGTGAATTGTGTATTTGTGTAAAATTTATTTAGGTCTGCAGTAACAGCCTCTGAAATTATAGCTTGATAATCATTAGCTAATGTTAAGTAATTTGAGTTACTGATGTTTTCGGTCAAAATAGTTTTAAAATGTGCTAAATACATTCTTTTGTATTTAGGTACTGCTAATAATTTAGATATCAACGGAAAATCAGTATCTGTATCATGAAGCAAATAATCCAACTCTGCTTTTTCAGTAGTTGAATTCAAAGTTCCACTTGAGCCACCTGGTCCTCCTGGACCACCCGGACCTCCTGGACCTCCTGGACCACTAGTACTAGATTCACCTGTCATCGCAAACGTACCAAAAGACATATTTAAATCCCAAACTACAGGTTTAAACTGGCCATTATTATCTTTATATAAATAATAGTTTTGTTTAAACTGACCAATATAACTGTCTAGATTTACCATCACATTATCAAAAGCTAACATCCATATCGCCATATCGACATCTAAAACAGTTTCAATATTCGTAATATCATTATTCAAAATATTGGTTAATTCAATTAAATCACCCCAATGTGCAAGTGCTACTGACTCATCGTCTTCGTCATCAGATTTAATTTCATAAGCATCATCGTAGCTTGTGTAACTGGTTCCCAAATATTCTAAATTAGGGAGTGTGGTTGTTTCTGGACCAGCGCCATCTGGTGGACTACAACTAAAGAACGCATTATCATTAGAATTAAAATGCTTGTTTACAAATTTCTTAGAAATAGATTCTGTATTGGTATACAAACCAATTAATGTTCCATTGACATAGACATTAGCATAATTGGCCTGAGGTGCATCCATATATTGGTTGACAATATTATAAGCTACGGTCTCTCTTACAAATGAAGGATCTGCAAAAACATTCGCTAATTTAATATCTGTATACCCTTGATAATCTTGATCTACATAGGTATCTAATTCGATATGAAATGGATTTTTTGTTTGATTAGCACTATAAGAACTATTGCCCTTATACTTAACCCCTACTTGGTTAAAAACAGTACCATTAATAGTAACAGATGTCGCTTCTGTATACTCATTGTCACCGGCTTTTTCAGCATCTAACAACGCATCCCAATTGCTTTCAGCAAATTCAATTTCTATAGTTTGTATCGTATTAATGTCGTACAATTCTTGTGAAAAGACATTGATAGATATCAACAAAATAATAAATTGAGTAATTGTTTTTTTCATCGTATTTATATTGAAATTATTTCTTGTATAAAACTTTAGATGCTATAAGTGGTTAAAACTTGTGCTCAATTTTAAAATTTTCAAAAAAAAAAAAAAAAGCTTCGTGATTTCTCACAAAGCCTTTTTCAATCAAACAATCTAAACAAATATTATTTTTAGTGTGTTTTATTAATTATTCTTTTTCAACTTTTTTCTTATGCCGATACTATGAACCAAAAGACCTAAAGCACCAATCACAAATAAAATTAAAATCACATTTAAGGATGATGAACTCAGTGTTTTTTCTTCAACACGAATAAATTTATGTCCTGTCGATTCAAGTTTCAGAATATGGTTATTGTCTTTTGTTAGTACAAAATTATCCTTATCATAACCCTCTTTCAAAATCACTACCGCACTTTTATTATTATAAATATCTTGAAAGGTTTTATTTTCAACTACAACAGAAGAAATTTCTTTTGGTACACCTTCAAGTTGAAATATGACTTTAGTCTCATGACCTAATTTAACCAAACCTTGACTTAAGGTAACTTCATGATTTCCGTTAAATTCTATGTCTAAATTATTCTTAACATGGGCAATTACCATCTCACGAAACTCTTCTGGAGAATTATAAGGTGTCTCGGCATAATGCAATTTAATTTCCTGTTGAAAGGCCGTTAACGACGCACTAATCTGAAGTACCCATACATTGTTACTATTTTCTACTAGCATAATGGTAGAAATTTCTGGCTGATGTGCTTTTACCGATTGTGAAAAAAATAGCAATCCTAAAACACAAAATGACAAGATTCTTTTCATAAGATACCTGTTTTAAATCGCGTATGCTCCTTTCAGACCATTTATAAAATTGTTGTTTCCTGCCGCATCTACGTGGTAATGATAACCACGTGTATCATCTGTATGACCACGATAGGTATCTAGGTTAGTTGGCGAATTACCTTCACTATCTTCTAATTCATAAATCCCATGGCCATCTAAAGCATAGCCAATTAATGACGCATGTCCATCGGTTTGCTCTATCTTGGTACTAAAACCTGTTGCAGCATGGTAATGATAGCCTTGGTTGACATTAATATGTCCACCTGCATCATCAAAAGGTGCCAAAGTATAAGCCCCAAGAATATTATCCACAGGTGCAGGTGCTGAAAACTCAATACCATTTAAGGCGATACCTCGTGTTGAAGGTGCCGTATTTGCTGGTCCACCTGGTCCTGTTGCAAAAAACACGCCTGTATTTTGAAGCACTGGAGAAATTGGTATCAACCAAGTTTGAGTTAAATCGGTGATGTAAGATGGCAGACATTCTACACAAAAATTCTCGTAAGCTTCGCTAACATTAGGGTTTGCTGCGTTAATACAATCTTCTTCTGTTTCTGTGATATAAATGTCTCCATTGCCATCGTACATTAACCAATTATCATCGTTATAAAAAGTGGCAAGATTTTCTACAAAAGCGCCATCGACATCATAAACTAATCCATCCTCTAACCATATACCACCAGCAGAAGCATCATCTGAAATATTATCTGGACACCAAGGCCCTAGCGTATGGTCTGTTGGTATACTGCTTGTTACAATTTGGTAGCAATCTGTAGATGTACCATCAGATAAAGTACAAGGCACAGTTGTAATAGTAACCGATCCATCACCAGTTGTAAAAAAGGATGCATCTACATTGGTCACTAAAACTTCATCATCACCTCCATCGTCTGAACTATCTGTACTATCATCAGAACTACATGATGTAAATATTAATAGAACAAAGCTAAAAATTGAAATTGACTTTATTAAAAATTGATTCGTTCTCATAATTATTTACATGTTTTAGTTAAACTCTATTATTTTAGATGCCACAGTTTTAAAAAACTTGCGCTCCAACTAAAAATATCATATTTATTATTTAGTTTTCTAACTCCTTACTGAGTTGATAAGCTATGGTTTGTGTTTTATCCCTTAAGCTTATGGCGTTGGTTAATTGAATTTCAGTTTGTAATAACCTATCGACTAAACTATTCTGATATTCTCTACTTTTAAGCAGTTGTGTGTAATTTGATTCCGTTGAAAATGAATCGAGACAATTAATTTTAAATTCACGTTTCGTAAGCATGTCAATTAAAGACACATATTTCTCTATAGCTGGTTGCAATCGATTAACGATAATATTTTCAATTTTAGTTTCTTGGCTTTCAAAACTGTCTAATTCATTCGGATAAGCAGCTATTAAATCTTTTAGCATATCACTTTCTATAAACTCAAATTTGTTTGTCGTATTCACAGAGTTTATAGCTCCATAATGCAATTTTGTAGGTTTATAATTAACATAAACGACACTTCTTTTTTCCTTTTCTGTTAATGTTGAAGGGAGCTCGTCCATTATAATATCAATTGTATTTTCTATAATTTTAGTGTTTTCAGTATAACTTACAATGGAAGCATCCAGAAGCACTAAGTTTGAATTTAACTCCTCATTAAGTGATTGATATATTTTTAATTCTACGATTCTATTTTTTCTTAATTCATTTAAATCATTAATTTTCCATGCTATTAAAACACCGATAACAATTAATAGAATTTCGCCTAATGCGTAAATTACGTAGTTTCGAATTTTGCCTGATATCAATAATTTTCTTCTGATTTTTCTGAATAATCTCATAATTCCTACTGCTAATTATACATGTACATCGCTTTTTGTATTTATAAAAAGACTTCGTAATTTCTCACGAAGCCTTTAAAAAATCAACCAAACAATTCAACTTTAATTATCTCTTTTTTTACGTTCTGGCTTTGGAGCATTTTTAAATTCTTCCTCACTTATAAAACCATCTTCATCCGTGTCTATTTCTGAAAAACTATCTTTCAAAGGTCCTTTTACTTCATCTTTTGCAAGTTTTCCATCATCGTTGGCATCCATCTCTTCTAAAAGTTTAGCATACGTTGGTGGTCCTTTTCTGTCTTGTTTGTCTTGCCCATAAGAATGGTTCACCATAAATAATGAAACTATTGCAACTAGGACTACTGTTTTTAATGTGTGATTTTTCATCTTTTAAATTTTTAATGTTATATAAGTTTAGATGTGCTTTCACTATTAAACTTGTGATGGCCTTTGTTAAATAAAACACAAAAAAAGACCTTCATTTTAGTTGAAGGTCTTTATATCATTTTAATAGTATTAGTCTTGTCTCGGAGGTGGTCTATGACCTTCTTCTCCATTTGGTGGTGGTGGCCTATTGGCGCTTTCTCCTTGTCGCAAAGCGTCCAATAATATTCTCTGAAATTTTTCTTTTTGCTTTTCATTAGAAATATCTTGAATCATTTTAAAGTGATAAAAAATTTCTTTTTCCTTTTCAGTTTCTTTTACACATATCAAAGCTGTAATAGAGTCAATTGTTTTCTCACTAATGAAATCATTAGATAACGTGCCAAACAACTGATCTTTTAATGCTCTCACATCATCAGATAATCGCATTATAGTTTTATGGTGTCCTTTACTCCTTTCTTTAAATTCTTTTAACTGTTCTGCATTAAAATCAAGTTCTTTTACAATGATTTCGTTATTTCGCTGTGGCCCATTAGGTCTATTATCATTGACACTTCCTATATAATTAAACAAGAAAAAACCATTGACAACTATTAAGAAAATAAGTAAAACGTATAATATGGTATTGTTCTTCATGATTAATCTAATATAGAGGATTCTGTACTTGTTGATAATCCATAAGATTCTGCAAAACTAGTAACATTATCATTATACGTAGCTTCTTTCAAATTTTGAAATGCCATAATATTTAAAATTACAACACATGCTAAAGTCGCCAATTGTAATTTTGGTGTAAACCACGAGTATGTTGCGTCTTTAACGTCTTCTGATGCCGTTCTTATTTGGTGCATCACATTTTCTTTAAAAAAAGGAGACACTTTAACTTCACTAATGGATTCAACCGAATCTATAGTAGCTTTCACTTTTTTATCCATTTTCATATTTGTTTTGATAACTATATCTTTAGATGCATAAGTTTAAAAAAACTTGCGCTAATGTTCATTTTTATAATAATTCTCTAAAACCTTCTGTAAATTCTTTTTAGCTCTAAACATTACAGACTCAACCGATGACAAACTTCTATTTGTTATTTCAGCAACTTCTTGATAACTCTTACCATCTATTTTATGTAATGTAAAAACGACACTCTGACTTTCTGGCAAACTATTGATTGCTTTAAATAAAGTGGCATTCAGTTCTTTGTTTTCTAATAAAATTCCGGGATGATTCATTTCAGTGAAATAATCCGTTTTATCCATCGGAATAGCATTACCTGTTATAGATTGTAAAAAAGCGAAACGTTTTTTAGTATTCTTCTTTCTTATAAACTCTAAACATTTATTGGTTGTAATTCTGTAAATCCAAGTCGATAATTTAGAATCACCTTTAAACTTATTAATCGAATTAAAAACTTCAATAAAAACATCTTGAGCAATATCTTCAGCATCTTCTCTGTTTGGCACAAACGATATACACGTGCTAAATACTTTTTGCTGAAAATCATCTAAAAGCTGACTATAAGCTTTTGTGCTTTTCAATTTTAATTCTTGTATAAATTCAGTTTCTTCCAAAAAGTAATTTAATTAATTACGAAGCTAATTTAGTTTAAATGCTTTAGCGAAAAAAACTTACTAAAATTATTTATCCTTTTAATATAACACTTTATAATAAAACATTATACTCTTAATCTTTTCTCTTACCTTTGTACGTTCATTTTTACAGAAAAATAATACTGTAACTTGAAAACTGAAGACGTATTTATGAGATTACATAGAAATTTATGCTTTGCAGTAATTGACGGATTACACCTTATATTTAATGAAGGTGAATATGCTGACAAAGTGATACAACAATTATTAAAACGCGATAAGCGTTGGGGAAGTCGCGATAGAGGTTTTGTGGCAGAAACGGTTTATACCATAGTAAGATACCAAAGACTCTATGCCGAAATAGCAAATGTAAAAGCACCATACCACAGAGATGACCTATGGAGACTATTTGCCGTTTGGGCAACGCTAAAAGGGATTAAGTTACCTGATTGGAAATACTTTACAGATACACCAACGCGTAAAATAAAAGGACGTTTTGACGAATTGTCTAAAATTAGAAAATACCGCGAATCTATTCCAGATTGGATTGATGAATTGGGTGTTTCTGAATTAGGTGAAGCCGAATGGACTAAAGAAATTGCCAAGCAAAATGAACAAGCCGAGGTTATTCTTAGAGTCAATACCTTAAAAACAACTAAAAAAGATTTACAGCTTAAGCTAGAATCAGAAGATATTGAAACTGAATTTTTACCAAACCATCCTTCTGCTTTAAAACTTAAAGAGCGCGCTAACGTATTTGTTACTGAAGCTTTCAAAAACGGTTGGTTTGAAGTACAAGATGCCTCATCACAGTTAGTTGCTGACTATTTAGATGTTAAACCAGGAATGAAAGTGGTTGACGTTTGTGCTGGCGCTGGAGGTAAAACCTTACACTTAGCGTCGTTAATGGAAAACAAAGGCCAACTTATAGCTATGGATATTTACGAAAGTAAATTGAAAAAACTTAAAGTTAGAGCTAGAAGAAATGGAGTTCATAATATTGAAATGAAAGTCATCGATTCTACGAAGCCTATTAAGAAATTACACGGTAAAGCCGATCGTTTATTAATTGATGCTCCATGTTCTGGACTTGGAGTTTTAAGACGAAATCCGGATGCCAAGTGGAAATTACAACCTGAATTTATAGAGAATATTAAGAAAACGCAACAAGAGGTTTTAGAACAATATTCTAAAATGGTAAAACCAGGTGGAAAAATGGTGTATGCTACATGCTCTGTTTTACCTTCTGAAAACCAAAAACAAGTTGAAAAATTTCTAACGTCAGAAGCTGGGAAAGATTTTACATTCGTAAAGGATAAGAAAGTATTAGCCTACAAATCTGGATTCGATGGATTTTATATGGCGCTTTTAGAAAAAAACGACTAAATAATTTATTATAACAATACATATGAAACACATCTACCTATTACTTTTATTGGTGTCAAGTATTGGATTTGCCCAAATCCCTTCAAATTATTATGATAGTGCCAATGGCTTAACTGGTTTTGATTTAAAAACTGAATTAAAAACTATTATTACTAGCGGTCATGACGATCAAGGCTATGGCGAATTATATACAGGCTATGCTACAGCGTTTATTGACAATATAGCAGAAACTGGTTATGAAAATGATGGCACACTTTTAATGTACTATACTGAAAACCCTAATGGTACAGATCCTTACACGTTTACACTTGGCACTAACCAATGTGGAAATTATGGTGCTGAATCTGATTGTTATAACCGTGAGCATATCGTACCACAGGGCTCTTTTGGAAGCGCATCTCCAATGAAAAATGATATTCACCATGTTGTACCAAGTGATGGTTATGCTAATGGTAAAAGAAATAACTTCCCTTTTGGAACAGTTGGATCTGCAACTTGGACATCACTAAATGGATCTAAACTAGGATCTAGTAATGTATCAGGATATTCAGGTACTGTTTTCGAACCTCTAGATGAATTTAAAGGAGATATCGCTAGAGCCATACTTTATTTTGTAACACGTTATCAAGATAATGTTGATGGTTATACCAGTTTTGAAATGTTTAATGGCACAGAAAACCAAGCACTATCAGATTGGGCTGTTGATATGTTATTAGATTGGCACAATAACGTAGATCCTGTAGATCAAACAGAGCGTGATAGAAATGATGCTGCATATAATTTTCAAGGTAACGCGAATCCTTTTGTAGATCATCCAGAATATGTGAATATGATTTGGAATCCTACTCCAGATACAGAAGCACCAACTAACCCAACGAATTTAGTAGCTTCTAATCCTACAAATAGCACTATTGATTTAGCTTGGACGGCTGCAACAGATAACATAGGTGTAACAACTTACGATATTTACATGGATGGAAATTATGCGTTTAGTTCTAATAATACATCTGCCACCAAAACATCGTTAATACCAAACATCAACTTTTGTTTTACAGTAAAAGCAAAAGATGCAGAAGGAAATGAGTCAGGTTTCAGTAATGAATCTTGTGAAACAACCACAAACAACGGTGATAACCCTGATCCAAATTGTATTGACGAAAATTTTGAAAACATAGGAACTTCATCTGCATCTTACTCAAGTGTTACCTGGACAGGTAATGAAGGTCTTACTTGGAATGCTACAGATGCTAGAACAGATCAAACGCTAGATGGTAGAGCCATAACCGTTAGAAATGGTACACTAGGACCAACGGATTTTAGTAACATTTCCTTTATAGATAAATTAACCATAACTACTCAACGTGTTTTTGGAGGGGCTACTGGAACTTTTGATTTAGTTGTTAACGGAAATTTTGTAGAAACAATACCCTATGGTGATAATCCTATAACAACAATTATTGATATAAATGTAAACCCTGTAACATCATTGGTAATCAACAATAATAGTTCAACATCAAACAGAGTGATGTTTGATAATTTATCTTGGACATGTGGTTTACTTTCTGTGGCTGACTATAGTTTAGGAAATATAAAACTGCACCCAAACCCAGTTAAAAATAATTTAACTGTAGATTTTAAATCTGATATTGCTACAAATATTGAAATTTTTGATATTCTTGGAAAGCGCGTCTTTAAAATCAACATCAATGAAACTAGCGATTTAAATCTTCAGACTTTAAAAACTGGAATTTATATTGTTAAAATGACTCAAGGTGACTCAACTGTTACTAAAAAGCTGATTAAACAATAAACTTAAGAATTCTTAATACAAAAAGTAGTTGCACAATGACCATAGTCGAAGTGTAACTGCTTTTTTTTTGGTTAAGACTATAATTATCAGCACTTAAAGAAGCACTTGTCACAACGGTGTTAAAATAAAATCTAATCTCTATTTTTATTTACCTTTGTTGCGGACAATATTTATGAATTCACTTTCTACGGATTCAATATGTCTTAATTATAAAAAATTAAAAATTAATGAAACACTTTTACACTTTACTATTAGCATTTATAACGTCATTTTCATTTGCACAATTAGCTCCTCCAACAGAATTAGAATCATACTACAGTACTGTTGATTTTACTACGACGGGTGTTTATTTGAAAAATGATTTAATTGATGTTACGGCAGACAAACACGTTAACTATTTAAGTTACGGTGATGTTTGGGATGCTTCAAGAATAACAGATTTAGATCCAAATAACTCAAATAATGTCCTTTTACTTTACGGATATAACGATACTGATGGCAGCATAACGACTGACAGAACAAGAGGAAAGTTTGATAACGGTGGTGGTGTTGGCGATTGGAACAGAGAACATGTTTACCCAAAATCTTTAGGAAATCCTAACCTAGGCACTTCTGGCCCTGGTTCTGATGCGCAAATGCTTAGACCTAGTGATGTTCAAAGAAACGGTCAACGTGGGAGCTTAAAGTTTGCTGATAAAAATTCTGGTGAGTTTCCTAATGGAGAGTCTGGAACTACAAATAGTGGCTGGTATCCTGGAGATGAGTGGAAAGGTGACTGTGCTAGAATTATTATGTACATGTATCTGCGTTATGGCGAGCGATGCTTACCAACAAATGTAGGTTTTGGTAGTAGCGCCTCTACACCTGATGATATGATTGATCTGTTTTTACAATGGAATGCTGAAGACCCTGTAGTTGATGGTGGTTTAGAAGATGTGAGAAACGCATATCACGGAAATGCAAGTAATGAGTTTGCTCAAGGCAATAGAAACCCTTTTATAGATAATCCTTATTTAGCTACTGTTATTTGGGGAGGACCTGATGCTCAAAACAGATGGGAAGATCTTTCGATTAATGATGAACAACAAAATCGTATTAAAATGTTCCCTAACCCTGTTAATGGCAACGAAGTTTCAATCATCTCCAACCAAGACATTATGGCTGAAGTTTACGATATTTTAGGCAAAAAAGTGACAGTTCAAAACATGACGTCCAACCAAACTAAATTAAATATCTCTGAATTAACTAAAGGTGTTTATATCGTAAAGTTAAGTTCAGAAAACGGCACTCAGACAAAACGTTTGATTAAACAATAATTATAATTACACAAAATAAAATAAGCGGCTCCATGAGTCGCTTTTTTTATGTTTAAAACATCGTGAACAACTCCCAATTTTCAATACAGAATTATAAGTTAAATCACGTTTAAAAAAAGTAAATTTGCATTTTACTAAACACAACTCAAACACACGACATAAATGATTCATTTCTTCGGAAACCAAAACAGTAAGGTATTTGCTGTTCAAGCCACAAAAGAATTATCAACAGAAACCATTTCTAAATTGACATGGTTATTTGGCGACCAACCCAAAATAGAACAAGCATCATTAGATGCTTTTTTTGTTGGACCTAGAGCAGCAATGATTACTCCTTGGAGTACAAATGCCGTTGAAATCACTCAGAATATGGGTGTCTCTGATATCATTAGAATTGAGGAATTCACTTCCACCTCCGAAAATTTTAAAGATTTTGATCCCATGATTTCTGAGAAATATCAGAGTTTGAATCAAGATATATTCAAAATCGATATTCAACCTGAAGCCATTCTTAACATTGAAAACATATCAGAATACAACCAGCAAGAAGGCTTATCATTAAGTGATGAAGAAGTAGAATATCTTGAAGGTGTTTCAAAAAAAATAGGACGACCATTAACGGATTCTGAAGTCTTTGGATTTTCACAAGTAAATTCAGAACACTGTCGTCATAAAATATTCAACGGAACTTTTGTAATTGATGGAGAAGAAAAAGAAACCTCTTTATTCAAACTTATCAAAGAAACATCGAAACAAAATCCTGGTACTATTGTTTCTGCCTATAAAGACAATGTAGCCTTTATAAAAGGACCTGTTGTAGAACAATTTGCACCGAAACGCGCAGATATTCCAGATTACTATACGACTAAAGATTACGAATCTGTAATTTCATTAAAAGCTGAAACGCATAATTTCCCAACTACAGTTGAACCCTTTAATGGCGCTGCAACAGGTTCTGGAGGAGAAATAAGAGATAGACTTGCTGGCGGAAAAGGATCTTTACCTTTAGCAGGAACAGCGGTTTACATGACATCCTATTCGAGATTAAACGATGAGCGTCCTTGGGAAAAAGCATTTCCTGAGCGCAAATGGTTGTACCAAACTCCAATGGATATTTTGATTAAAGCGAGTAATGGAGCCTCTGATTTTGGAAACAAATTTGGACAGCCTTTAATTTGCGGATCTGTTTTAACTTTTGAGCATCAAGATACAAACGGTAAAATTGGTTACGATAAAGTCATTATGCAAGCTGGTGGTATTGGCTACGGAAAAGCAGACCAAGCTATAAAAGATATTCCAAAAGAAGGAGATAAAATCGTCATCCTCGGTGGTGATAATTATAGAATCGGTATGGGAGGAGCTGCAGTGTCTTCTGCTGATACAGGAGCTTTGGCTTCTGGCATCGAATTAAATGCCGTTCAACGTTCTAATCCCGAAATGCAAAAACGTGCTGCAAATGCGGTTCGTGGCATGGTAGAAAGCGATGAGAATTTTATTGTCTCTATTCACGATCATGGTGCAGGTGGACATTTAAATTGTTTATCTGAACTCGTTGAAGATACCGGTGGAAAAATTGATTTAGACAAATTACCCGTTGGTGATCCTACATTGTCTGCCAAAGAAATTATTGGTAACGAATCTCAAGAACGAATGGGATTAGTGATTGCTGAGAAACATTTAGAAACACTTCATAAAATAGCAGACAGAGAACGTTCACCAATTTATGATGTTGGTGAAGTTACAGGAAAACACCGCTTTACTTTTGAATCTAAAACGACTGGTGCAAAGCCAATGGATTTAGCATTAGAAGATATGTTTGGAAGCTCTCCAAAAACCATAATGAACGATATTACGGTTGAAAAAAATTATGGAGGTATATCTTATGACACCAATAAATTTTACGATTACTTAGACCAAGTATTACAACTAGAAGCTGTAGCCTCTAAAGATTGGTTAACAAATAAAGTAGACCGTTGTGTTGGTGGTAAAGTAGCCAAACAACAATGTGTTGGTCCTTTGCAAATCCCTTTAAATAATGTTGGTGTTATGGCACTCGATTTTAAAGGTAAGGAAGGGATAGCAACATCGATTGGGCACTCTCCTATTTCTGGATTAATTAATCCAGAAGCTGGAAGTCGTAATTCTATTGCAGAAGCGTTAACTAACATTATTTGGGCACCTCTAAAAGATGGACTTAAAAGTGTATCATTATCGGCAAACTGGATGTGGCCTTGTAAAAACGAAGGTGAAGATGCCCGTTTGTATGAAGCTGTGAAAGCAATTTCAGAATTTTCAATCGATTTGGGCATCAATGTTCCAACAGGAAAGGATTCACTTTCCATGAAGCAAAAATATCCTGATGGTGATGTGATCTCTCCTGGAACCGTAATTATTTCTGCTGCGGGAAATTGTAATGATATTACGAAAGTTGTGGAGCCTGTTTTTCAAAAAGGAAAAGGATCTATATATTATATTAATGTATCACAAGACACGTTTGAATTAGGAGGAAGTTCATTCGCGCAAATCAATAATAAAATAGGAAACACCACTCCTAATATTAAAAGTGCGGCTTACGTAAAAACGGTATTTAATACCATTCAAGATTTAATAAAAGACAATCAAATTGTTGCGGGCCACGATGTGGCTTCAGGTGGATTGATTACAACCTTATTAGAATTGTGTTTTGCAGATACTAATTTAGGAGCTGAATTAGATATCACTAGCTTAAACGAAAAAGATGCATTTAAAGTTTTATTTGCTGAAAACGCAGGACTAGTTTTTCAGTCTGAAAATGATTCAATTGAAGAAGAATTATCTAAAGCTAATATTGAATTTCATAAATTAGGAAAAGTTACTGAAAGTGATGTTTTAGGGATTATCAATGGAGATCAAGTTTTTACCATGACAGTTTCGAGATTAAGAGATATGTGGTTTAAAACCTCTTTCCTACTCGATCAAAAGCAAACGGCTAACGGTTTAGCGAAAGACCGATTTGATAATTATAAAAATCAAGCATTAAACTTTACGTTCCCAAGTCATTTTACAGGAAAACTAAAAGATGCTCTTAGTACAAACAGCTCACGTCCAAAAGCGGCCATTCTTAGAGAAAAAGGTTCAAATTCTGAACGCGAAATGGCAAATGCGATGTATTTAGCTGGTTTTGATGTGAAGGATGTTCATATGACCGATTTAATTTCGGGTAGAGAAACACTTGAAGATATTCAATTTTTAGGTGCTGTTGGTGGTTTTAGTAATTCTGATGTGCTAGGTTCAGCCAAAGGTTGGGCCGGAGCCATTAAATACAACGAGAAAGCGAACAAAGTGATTAACGATTTCTTTAAAAGAGAAGACACACTTTCTGTTGGTATTTGTAATGGAGCACAACTTTGGATGGAATTAGATTTAGTCAATCCAGAGCACGAGACACATGGCAAACTAACCTATAACGATTCTAAAAAACACGAAAGTGGTTTTACATCTGTTGAAATTCAAAAAAACAATTCAGTAATGCTATCTTCCTTAGAAGGAGCTACTCTTGGAGTTTGGATTTCTCATGGAGAAGGAAAATTTAATTTACCTTATTCTGAAGACAAATACAATATTGTAGCTAAATATGGCTATGCAGCGTATCCTGCAAACCCAAATGGTTCGGATTTTAATACGGCGATGCTTTGTGATAAAACAGGACGACATTTAGCAACCATGCCACATATTGAACGTTCTATTTTCCAATGGAACTGGGCGAATTATCCACAGGACAGAAAAGACGAAGTATCTCCTTGGTTGGAAGCATTTGTAAATGCTAAACTTTGGTTGGAAAAATAAATTAGATGTATATAAAAACAAAAAAAGCTTTTACAAATTGTAAAAGCTTTTTTTTATTGAATAGCCTGTTAGGATAATTATTCAAGGATTTAAGCGGGTTGCTGTTAATCAGTTATTATAATAAATCTTGAAATATTCGCACCATTTAAACTTCCTAATTTAAGAATATAGGTTCCGCTTGGTATAGTAGAAACGTCCATTGAGAATTCAGAGTTTATAAAATTCGTTTCTCTATTCATAATTAATCTACCATCTATACTAAATACTTTTACGAATTCAATTTCGGTTTCATTTAAAACCTTAATCGTTAAATTGCTTTTAGTAGGATTAGGGTAAATAGAAACGTTATTTTGAAAATCAGCATCACTTACAGATAAAACTTGAGAACCAAAAAACTCTACTTCAGTAATATTAGACCAAGCACTTGCTCTACTATCACCTGCAGTATTAAATCTTCCGTAACTTACTAATTTTACATAACGTGCATTAACTGAAACTTCATACTGGTCAAAATCATCTCTTGTACCTGTCGTTGTAGTAATTAATAAATCATCTGCCGTAGTTGGTAAAACCATGGTGAAATCTGAAGGCTCTGTTCCTGTAGTAGACACCCAAAATTGTATACCATAAGGATCTGCCTTATCATCTGTAGCAATTTGTATTAAATCCAGTTCATATTCATCATCTAAATCATAAATAATATATTCACCATCACCTTTAAAATCACCTGCAAGAATAGAACCATCTGATGCGGTCCATTGCGTCCCAGTATCCTTATCTAAAGTATTATATGCATAATTTGTTTTGGGAGGGTCTGCATTAAGATCTACTTCTTGCTGTGAGAAAGAATGTACTGTAACAGGATCTTCACCTTCTACACCTGTATTAATAAGGTCGTACAAATCGGTTAAATCTGCCCCATTTTGAGTGACACTTAATTGTCTTATAATAACATTTTCACCTGAAGTTTGTGTAAACGTCACAGAACCGGTTCTAGCACTTGTATCAACATTATCAGTTACCGTTACCGAAACAATTGCATCACCAGTACCAGAATTTGGATCAATGGAAATCCAAGCATCATTAGAAACAGCGGACCAACTTACATTTGCATTTACTGAAATATCGTAACTACCAGCATCTGGCTCAAGAGCAGACAAACCGGTTATCGTTAATGATTCAGGTATTTCAATAGTACAATCACCATCAGTTATACTTGCCCCTAAATTATTTAAGAAACAAGCTCCAATGCCATGGCCTACCATAGTGTCTGTAGTAGGTTCATACACGCCCATATCAGCACCTTTACTTTCAGAACCAGGACCTGAAAATGTGAAAATTTCGCCATCAGCTGTAGCTACAATTCCTGTTTCCTCAGAAAAACCTGTATTAGTTGCACCTAAAGTAGATCCTGTATATACATTTCCTGTATAATCTAAAGTTGTACCAAGATTTGAATATGAACTTTCAGTATCACCTGTTATAATATCTGTAATATTTTGATTACCAGCTGTAAAATAAATTAGGTTATTCGAAACTGTACCTGTTGGATCGGTTGATCCTTTATCTGTATTATAATATAAAGGTGCATTCGTATTTATTAGTGTATTATTGGATACATTAATATTTTCAACCTTTTGATAATCACTTGAAGTATTGTCAGAAGTACAAGGCACTGAGTTATTTGAGCTTCCACCTAAAAATGTAATACCATTGTTCCATTTAGCTTGATCAACCACTGTGATACAATCTTGAATATAATTATTTGTAATAGTATGCTCACTATCCACAATTCTAATACCTCCAGTTCCATCTACATTTTCACCTAAAAAATAATTACCTTCAACTGTGGCGTTGGATCCGTGTCTAAGCACTAAAGACCCTCTACTTCTTCTAAACGTATTATTAATATAGGAATTGTTTTTACTTTTATTTGTTATAATTTCGTTTTCACCATCAGCTTCAACAAAATAATTGTTGCTTACCATTACACTACTATCTACATTCTGATAAGAACTTGTACCAATACGTATCGTTTCACTATCTCCTGCATTAGATAATTCTGCATCAATTTTAGCATATTTATAAAAATAATTATTACTAATAGTATGACCCACGATATCACAACTCGTGTTTATTTCTGGCTCATCATCACCTACAGGCGGATAAGCATTATAAGCAAGTTCAACCAAAATCATATTTCCAGAACTTCCCTTATTCATAAATGAACAGTTAATTACCGTGTTATAGGTACCATATAACATAACCCAGTTATGTTTCGTACTTGTTCCTGCAGATGGACTTTCAACGGCTAAACCATCCATTGCACAATTTTGAAGGGTACTATAATTGGCATAATTTTCTCCATCTCTAAATTCAATGACAACGCTAGATCCATAACCGCCATCCCAATAAAAACCATCAACAACAACATGATCTCCTCCAATACTCAATTGCATACCTCCAGTAAATCTAACTCCACCAGGAGTTTCTGCTCTAAATGTTATAGGCATAGCTGCAGTACCTGCAGTAGGTGAAAACTTAATTCTATCATCGTCATCATAAATTCCATCCGCTAGAATAACAGTATCTCCTGCCTCAAGTGTTTCAAATAAATCTTCAAGTTCATCGATATCATCCAAATTGGGGATATTATAGGTTGTTTGGGAAATCGCACTAATTGTAGAGAATAATGCAATCGTTAACACATAAAAAGTCCGAGACTTCAAATTGTAAAAAGTTTTCATAATTGATTAATTTATTTAGTTATTGATATTAATTTCAACCGCTTATAATTGGTTAACCAAACTGGTTAACCAAATATATAAATAAAAATATAGTTTTAATAAAAAAACTAAACTATTATTACAGAATTCACTAAACCATTACTAAATTTATACGATAAGAACAACTAGTTTCCATATTATCAATTTATTTGCATCAACATTACTAATTTTATATTTTATAACTTTAATTTTTATATTTTCGTAATATCTCTATACTAAATAAGCGCCAATTAATATGACCCAAGTAACACGTCTTTTTGATTTTCCATATTACCAATTAAAACACAAACCAAACCCTAATGCCCTAGTTACCAAATACAATGGCAAATGGGAATCTATATCCACACAAGAGTATGTAGATAAATCGAATGCAATGAGCAGGGCTTTGTTGCGTTTGGGTGTGCAAAAGGATGATAAAATTGCCGTTATTTCAACGACCAATAGAACCGAATGGAATATTATGGATATTGGAATTCTTCAACTCGGAGCACAAAATATCCCGATTTACCCAACGATTTCTGCTGAAGATTATGAGTATGTACTTAACCACAGTGAATCTATATATTGTTTTGTCTCTGATGAAGAAGTCTTAGAAAAAGTTAGAAAAGTTCAAGCAAACACAAAGATTAAAGAGGTCTATTCTTTTAACCACATTGAAGGTTGTAAACATTATTCAGAGTTAATAGAACTCGGTGAAGATGATAGTAATCAACCTGAAGTAGAACTAAGAAAAGATGCTGTAAAATCTACAGATTTAGCAACAATAATTTACACTTCGGGTACCACAGGAAAACCTAAAGGGGTAATGTTATCGCATTGGAATATTACAAGTAATGCCTTAGACAGTTCTCCAAGAGTACCTTTAAAGGAAGGTGAAACGCGCGTATTGAGTTTTTTACCTATTTGCCATATTTTTGAACGTTTATTGATTTACGTATATCAATATTCAGGCACCTCAATTTATTTTGCCGAAGGCATTGATAAAATTGGAGAAAATGCAAAAGAGATCAAACCGAACTTAATGAGTGTTGTACCTCGATTACTAGAAAAGGTTTTCGATAAAATAATGCTTAAAGGAGATGAATTATCGGGTATAAAAAAAGCCTTATTCTTTTGGGCAGTAAGTTTAGGTGAACGTTGGGAACCTTATGGTGCTAACGGAGCTTGGTATGAGTTTCAACTGAAAATAGCCAATAAACTTATTTTTAGTAAATGGAGAGAAGCTCTAGGTGGTGAATTAGGAACTATGGTTTCTGGAAGTGCTGCATTACAACCAAGATTAGCTAGAATTTTTGGAGCTGCTAAAATGAGAGTTATGGAAGGCTATGGCTTAACAGAAACCTCGCCTGTAGTTGCTGTTGGTTTATATAAAGACCACATGTACAGAGTAGGGACCGTTGGCAAGCCTATAGATAATGTTGAAGTGAAAATTGCTGACGATGGTGAACTATTAATCAAAGGCCCAAATGTGATGATGGGCTATTATAAAGATCCCGTAAAAACAGCAGAAGTTATGACGGATGATTTCTTTCACACAGGTGATAAAGGAGAAATTGACGTCGATGGTTTCTTAAAAATTACAGGTCGAAAAAAGGAAATGTTCAAAACCTCTGGAGGAAAATACGTGATTCCACCACTTTTAGAAAACGACATGAAACAATCACTTTTCATAGAGCAAATTATGGTTGTCGGTGAAGGTGAAAAAATGCCAGCCGCTTTAATTCAGCCTAATTTCGATTTTATTAGAGATTGGATAGATCATAAACAAAATGGTGTTGGAAAAACCGATGCTGAAATTGCCTCTTCAGAAATTGTAATTAACAGAATTCAAAGAGAAATAGATAAATACAATAAGCATTTTGGAAAATGGGAACAAATTAAACGTTTTGAACTCACACCAGATGTCTGGTCTATTGATGGAGGGCATCTTACTCCGACTTTAAAAATGAAACGTGCTATTATAAAAGGTATTTATCAAGATCTTTACGATAAAATATATAGAGCCTAATATACAATAAAGATATAATGAAGGGTTTAATATAGTTTTAGGACTTTATTGGACCTTTTTTAATGCTCTAAAAATAGAATAAGGTAGAGTGTTTAATACCTCTTGATGACATTGCAGAAAGGTATAATAAAAGAAGTCTTCAATTTTAAAGAATACTCAATAATCTCACTAAGTGTTTATTCTACTATTTTTTAAATTATCGAACAATAAAATATTACCAAGCGCTTTCGTTTTATTTATAAAAAACACGTTACTTTTAACTAGTAATAAAAATTTAGAAAAACTGAGACCGTAAATTACTTGCTACTACGAGGCTTATAATTTTTAAGATATTCACCTTTAGGTTTGCCATCATCAAAAGAACTCCATTTCAATAAAACACGAGTTTTATCTCGCGCCTCTTCATTTGGCATATCTTCGTATTCCATCTGATAAATTGCCGAAAATAATGGTGCTCTCCCTTCACCATGATAACAGTGTATTAAAACAGGATAGTTATCGTCATTATCCATAATTTCCAAAAACTTATCTACGGTTGGTTGATCTGGTACTTGTCTAGACCCGACATTATAATAATTTACATTATCTATTTTTTCAATAGCTTCCTTTTCGCGTGTTAATTGTTCTGGAATTTCTGGATTGTTAATAAGATCATTAGTCCCAGGATATCTTAAATCAATAACGCTTTTAATATTGTGTTCACTGATATAATCTTCCAATTCATCTGGTGGAATAACTCCTGACTTATAGACCTTACCCTCAGTAATAGCTTTAAAATTGTAGTTTAAATTTACATCGTAATAAAATTTAGCAGCTCCAATTAAAACGATAGCTAAGACAAGTAATCCTATTTTTTTTTTCATGTGTTAATGTTTATTGTTTTGCAAGGTCACATCCTATTCGCTATTAATTATCACCTTAAGTGATAAAAAAATGAACAAACTTGTTTCATGTGTTTATTCTATTGCACTTAATTTTTTATCAATAATTCTATCGTAATAATCTTTAATATAAGCTTTACAAATAGCTTCAATTTTAGACATTTCAGAATTTTTATTTTCAATCAGATTTTTTTCTAAACCTTTATCTAAAATATCATAAAATCCTGTCGCTTTTACACCATCAAAGATACAAATATAATTACCCATCTGAAATCGGTAATATGAGTTACTATAATTTACGGCAAATGGTATCGTTGAAAATGAGGTATCAACTAAACTTCGTCCCCAACTTCTAAACGGCTTTTGGTAGCCTATCATATCTAAAATTGTTGGATAAATATCAATTTGTTGTGCCAAATCCATGTTCACTCCTGCCATGGAGTTATCTGGTTTATAAATCAAAATTGGTACAGTATGCCGATTCATAGGCTTATAATACATGTCTTTATAAAACACCTGATTACTATGGTCTGCAGTAAGAATAAAGATGGTATTATCGAACCACTCTTCTTTTTTAGCCTCCTCAAAAAACCGTTTAAAGGCAAAATCTGTGTAACCAACGGTTTTATGCATAGGCACGTTTCCAACTGGAAATTTACCTTCATACTTCTCTGGAATAACATAAGGTTCATGTGAAGAAACTGTAAACACGGTTGCAAAAAATGGTGTTTGCATGTCATTAATTTCGTCCTTCATATATTGTAAAAAAGGCTCATCCCAAATTCCCCAAGAGCCATCAAAATCATCATCGTTGTTATAATCTTCTCTACCCAAATACGAATCAAATCCAAGTATATTACTAAAACCTAAAAAACCCATTGAGCCTCTTGCTGCTCCATGAAAAAACGTGGAATAATACCCTTCTTCATTCAATATAGACACCAAAGATTGAATGTCTTGTTTTGAATATGCAGAAGATGTAAATGCATCTTTAAATGAAGGAATACCAGATAAAACCGATGACATTCCATGAATGGACTTACTTCCATTTGCATAAGCATTTGGGAAAATTAAGCTTTTGCCTGCCAGCGAATCTAAAAAGGGAGTGTA
This sequence comes from Winogradskyella helgolandensis, assembly GCF_013404085.1. Taxonomy (NCBI): domain Bacteria; kingdom Pseudomonadati; phylum Bacteroidota; class Flavobacteriia; order Flavobacteriales; family Flavobacteriaceae; genus Winogradskyella; species Winogradskyella helgolandensis. The sequence goes on from NZ_JABFHO010000001.1 coordinate 3,909,409, forward strand.
ACCTTTATAGTTAGGTATATCGTATGATTTATTAAAAGCACCTAGATATTCACGTCCAAGACTTTCAGTAATAATCAATACGATGTTAGGTTTCGATTTTGAATTATTAGAATATTGCTTAATGGGTTGTGCATAATTATCTACAACCTCTTGTTCCATTTTATATGCCACTTTTTTAAACGAATTGGCATTAATCGTTCGGATAAATGCAAATGGCGAATTCAATACCAAATCAGCTTGTTCGATTTTTTGAACGTGCCTATTAGCATCTACAAGATTAATGGGTCTCGTGCTCTTCTTAAAATCACCTCCTCTTATACCGCCAATGGTTAGTACTGAAACACCACAAAAAATAACTAATGATAGTACAACATAAATTAATCCGTTTTTAGTTGTGAGTTTTGGACGTTCTACTGTGATTACTTTTACTTTTTTGTATAAATAGATCCAAAGTGCTGCAGATAAACCAAAGAGTAAAAAGACATGCCAATAATCAATCAAAAACCGAAAAAACATACTTCCTCCATCCTTTTCGTGCTTAAGCACATCTAAAACAACAATTGTTGTGCGACTAAAAGTATATTTATAATAAATTAAATCGACGAAGTTAATTGCATAAGCTATAAGATTTGTTATAAAGTAAACATAGAACAATAGCTTTTGATAACCTCTTTTTGTGTTTATAAAGAATGGCAAAAAAGACAATAACATAAACAGGCTGTTAACGTATAATATCGCTGTGGTGTCAAATGCTAAACCATGGTACTGAATTTTAAGAAATTCTGCTATTGACGCTACATGTAATAAATCAAAATTGTAAATCAAAAACAAAATTCTAGCAATGAAGTAAAAAACATAAACTAGAAAAAGCCTGTAAAAAAATACTTTATATTCTTGAAATCTATAAACTGAGTTGTTCAATGGAATGTGTCGTTCGCGGCAAGATGCCATTAATAATACAATGTGGCAAATTTAAGGTATTTATTTAAACGGCATCAATATGCATATACCAAAAAATTAAGGATAAATTATGAAATTTATTATGCGTGCATAGTAATTTTTTACTATATTTGGTATTCAAAGCCAAAAAATGAAAGATAAAACTATTGACTACGTCCTAAGAACCACATGGTTAGCAGTCAACAAAATGTACAATGAAGAAGCGTCTGAATTTGGAACAACGATGGCTACTGGGTTTGCATTATTAAGTATTGATCCAGAAAAAGGAACACCATCAACATCGTTAGGTCCAAAAATGGGAATGGAGGCCACAAGTCTGTCTAGAACTTTAAAAACCATGGAATCCAAAGGTTTAATAGAACGTAAGCCAAATCCTGAAGATGGACGTGGTGTGCTAATTTTTTTAACTGATTTTGGCAGAAAAAAAAGAGCTTTATCAAAAGAAAAGGTTTTAACCTTCGATGAAACTATAAAAAATAATATCTCTACAGAAGAACTAAATAACTTTTACAAAGTTGCCGAAGTCATAAACAATATGATTTCAAATAAACAGATTTACAATAAAAAAGAACACATTTTAAAATAAGATGAGTAAACGAAGAATTAAAAAAATAGCAATTATTGGGTCAGGAATTATGGGAAGCGGTATCGCTTGTCATTTCGCCAATATCGGTGTTGATGTTTTATTATTAGACATCGTACCTAGAGAACTTAACGACAAAGAAAAAGCTAAAGGTTTAACTTTAGAAGACAAAGTCGTAAGAAACAGATTAGTAAACGATGCTTTAACAGCGTCTTTAAAATCTAAACCTTCACCAATTTACAGTCAAGCATTTGCAAGTCGTATTACAACTGGAAATATTGAAGACGATATTGCCAAAGTTGCTGATGTCGATTGGATTATGGAAGTTGTTGTCGAAAGACTAGACATTAAACAACAAGTTTTTGAGAAACTAGAGAAATACCGTAAGCCAGGTACATTAATTACCTCAAATACTTCTGGTATTCCAATTCACTTTATGAGTGAAGGTCGTAGCGACGATTTCCAGAAACATTTCTGTGGCACGCACTTTTTTAACCCAGCTCGTTACTTAAAATTATTCGAAATCATTCCTGGTCCTAAAACAGACCAAGCTGTATTAGATTTCTTAAATGAGTATGGAGAGAAATTCTTAGGTAAAACTTCCGTAATTGCTAAAGATACTCCTGCTTTTATAGGAAACCGAATTGGTATTTTCAGCATTCAAAGTTTATTTCATGCGGTTAAAGATTTAGATTTAACCATTGAAGAAGTAGATAAGTTATCAGGACCAGTAATTGGTCGTCCAAAATCGGCAACCTTTCGTACAGTAGATGTTGTTGGTTTAGATACTTTAGTTCACGTTGCAAACGGTATTAGAGAAAACTGCCCAAAAGATGAACGTTTAGAGTTATTTGAATTGCCAGATTTCATCAACACCATGATGGAAAATAAATGGTTAGGTAGTAAAACTGGACAAGGATTTTATAAGAAAGTGAGAAAAGAAGATGGTTCTTCTGAAATTTTATCACTAGACTTAAATACACTAGAATATAGAGCTTCTAAAAAAGCAAAATTTGCCACTTTAGAACTTACGAAAACGATTGATAAAGTTGTTGATCGTTTCAAAATATTAATAAAAGGAAAAGATAAAGCAGGTGAGTTTTACAGAAAAAGCTTCACCGCACTATTTGCTTACGTATCGAATCGTATTCCTGAAATTTCAGATGAGCTTTATAAGATTGATGATGCTATGAAAGCTGGTTTTGGTTGGGAACACGGACCTTTCCAAATCTGGGATGCTATTGGCGTAGAAAAAGGAATTGAATTAATGAAAGCCGAAGGTTTAGAACCTGCTGCTTGGGTTAATGATATGGTTGCTTCTAGTAACACGTCCTTTTATACTGTAAAAGATGGTGCTTCATATTTCTATGATATTCCTTCTAAAAAACAAACAAAAATACCTGGTCAAGATAGTTTCATCATCTTAGATAATATCAGAAAAACAAACGAAGTGTTTAAAAACTCTGGTGTTGTGATTGAAGATTTAGGTGATGGCATCCTTAACTGTGAGTTCCAGTCTAAAATGAACACCATTGGAGGAGATGTTTTAGCAGGCTTAAATAAAGCTATTGATTTAGCCGAAAAAGATTTTGCCGGCTTAGTCGTTGGTAATCAATCCGCAAACTTTTCTGTTGGTGCAAATATCGGCATGATTTTTATGATGGCTGCTGAACAAGAGTACGATGAGCTTAACATGGCTATTAAATACTTCCAAGACACGATGATGCGCATGCGTTATTCATCTATTCCAACGATTTCTGCACCTCACAGCATGGCTTTAGGTGGTGGATGTGAATTATCGTTACACGCAGATAAAGTAGTTGCAGCAGCAGAAACTTACATGGGACTTGTAGAGTTTGGTGTTGGTGTTATTCCTGGTGGTGGTGGTTCTAAAGAAATGGCTTTAAGAGCACAAGACCTTTTCCATAAAGGCGATGTGCAATTAAACATTTTACAAGAATATTTCTTAACCATTGGTATGGCAAAAGTTTCGACATCTGCTTATGAAGCTTTTGATTTAGGATTACTTCAAAAAGGAAAAGATGTTGTTGTGGTGAATAAAGACCGTCAGATAGCCGTTGCAAAACAACACGCTATGTTAATGGCTAATTCTGGTTATACACAACCGGTGAAACGAGATGATGTTTTAGTTCTTGGAAAACAAGCGTTAGGAATGTTTATGGTAGGAACAGACTCTATGGAAGACTCTAATTACATTTCTGAGCACGATATGAAAATCGCAAATAAACTAGCATACGTTATGGCTGGTGGAGATTTATCTGAACCAACTAAAGTAACAGAACAATATTTATTGGATTTAGAACGCGAAGCATTCCTATCGCTTTGTACAGAACGTAAAACATTGGAACGAATTCAACACATGTTAACTAAAGGGAAACCGTTAAGAAATTAGACAACTTAGATTCTCAGATTTCTAGACGCTTAGAAATCTAAAATATCAAAAAATCTAATTATCTAAAAATCTAAAATTATGAAAACAGCATATATAGTAAAAGCATATAGAACCGCAGTTGGTAAAGCACCAAAAGGCGTGTTCCGTTTTAAAAGAACAGATGAATTAGCAGCAGAAACCATCAAATATATGATGAAAGAGCTTCCTAATTTAGACCCAAAGCGTATTGACGATGTTATTGTTGGTAACGCCATGCCAGAAGGTTCGCAAGGATTAAATATGGCACGTTTAATCTCTTTAATGGGATTAGATATCGTAGATGTTCCTGGAGTAACTGTCAACCGTTTTTGCTCTTCAGGAGTGGAAACCATTGGTATGGCCACAGCTAAAATACAAGCCGGAATGGCAGATTGTATTATTGCTGGTGGAGCAGAAAGCATGAGTAGCGTTCCAATGACTGGATTTAAACCAGAATTAAATTATGACGCCATTGTAAAAGCAGGTCACGAAGATTATTATTGGGGTATGGGAAATACAGCAGAAGCTGTTGCAAAACAATTCAATGTATCTCGTGAAGATCAAGATGAGTTTGCCTACAATTCACATATGAAAGCCTTAAGAGCGCAAGCCGAAGATCGTTTTCAAGATCAAATAGTACCAATTGAAGTTGAACAAACTTATATTGATGCTAACGGTAAAAAAGCAACAAAATCATACACCGTAACTAAAGATGAAGGACCTCGTGCCGGAACTAGTAAAGAAGCCTTAGCAAAACTTAGAGCCGTATTTGCAGCTGGAGGTAGTGTTACGGCGGGTAACTCGTCACAAATGAGTGATGGTGCTGCTTTTGTTATGGTCATGAGTGAAGACATGGTAAAAGAATTAGGCTTAGAACCAATCGCAAGAATGGTAAATTATGCTGCTGCTGGTGTTGAGCCTCGTATCATGGGTATTGGACCAGTAAAAGCTATTCCAAAAGCATTAAAACAAGCTGGATTAAAACAAGACGATTTAAGCTTAATTGAATTAAATGAAGCATTTGCTTCTCAATCTTTAGCTGTAATTAGAGAACTTGGTCTTAATCCTGATATCATTAACGTAAATGGTGGTGCTATTGCACTTGGTCATCCATTAGGATGTACAGGAGCAAAATTATCCGTACAACTTTTTGACGAAATGCGTAAGCGTGACATGAAAGGTAAATATGGAGCCGTTACCATGTGTGTTGGTACAGGTCAAGGGGCTTGTGGGATATTTGAATTTTTGAATTAGAATCAAGACTAAAAGAATCAAGAGCCAAGACTAAAAAGTATAAAAACATTTTACGGCTTTTTTAGAGCATAGTTTAGGTTCTGCTTTTGAATGGGAAACACAACTGAATGTAGCTTTTAATGAAGACTATATTTCAGAAGAAAAATTTAAAGAATTAGAACTAAAAATAAAACAAATACAAAAAATGATTTCAAGTTTCAAATCTGGACTGAAATAGTCTTGATTCTTGGTTCTTGTGTCTAAATAATCTAACAAAAAACATGGCAACAACAGAAAAAGAATTATTAAGAGGTGGTCAATTCCTAGTAAAGGAAACAGATTGCCAAGACATTTTTACTCCTGAAGATTTTTCAGAAGAACAAACAATGATGAAAGAAGCGGTTATGGAATTTAACGACCGTGAAATCATCCCACATAAAGCACGTTTTGAAGCTAAAGATTATGCCTTAACTGAAGAAGTGATGCGAAAAGCTGCTGAACTTGGATTTTTAGGTGTTGCTGTTCCTGAAGCTTATGAAGGTCTTGGAATGGGATTTGTATCTACAGTTTTAACTTGTGATTATATCTCTTCTGGAACCGGTTCATTCAGTACTGCTTTTGGTGCGCATACCGGAATTGGTACGATGCCAATTACCTTATACGGAACAGAAGAGCAAAAACAAAAATACGTTCCTAAATTAGCAACTGGTGAATGGTTTGGAGCCTACTGTTTAACAGAACCTGGTGCAGGATCAGATGCTAACTCTGGTAAAACAACGGCGACACTTTCTGAGGATGGTAAATCCTACAAAATTAACGGTCAGAAAATGTGGATCTCAAATGCAGGATTCTGTAGTTTGATGATTGTATTTGCACGTATTGAAGATGACAAAAACATTACTGGTTTCATAGTAGAATATGATAAAAATAATCCTAACGGCATTACTTTAGGTGAAGAAGAGCACAAATTAGGTATTCGTGCAAGTTCTACACGTCAAGTTTTTTATAATGATACCGTTGTACCTGTTGAAAATATGTTAGCTGGTCGTGGTGAAGGTTTTAAAATTGCTATGAACGCTCTTAATATTGGCCGTATTAAATTAGCTGCAGCTTGTTTAGATTCTCAAAGACGAATTTTAACAACTGCCGTAACGTATGCCAATGAACGTAGACAATTTAAGACACCTATTGCTGACTTTGGTGCCATAAAAACGAAGCTAGCTGAAATGGCTGCTAGTGCTTATGCTGGTGAATCTGCTACCTATAGAGCTTCAAAAAACATAGAAGATAGAATTGCTTTACGTGTAGCTGCAGGAAACACACATCAAGAATCAGAACTAAAAGGAGTTGAAGAATATGCTATTGAATGTTCTATTCTTAAAGTAGCGGTTTCTGAAGATGTTCAAAGTGCTGCCGATGAAGGTATCCAAATTTTTGGAGGCATGGGATTCTCTGAAGACACACCAATGGAATCTGCATGGAGAGATGCAAGAATTGCACGTATTTATGAAGGAACTAATGAAATCAACAGAATGTTATGTGTTGGTATGTTAGTGAAGAAAGCGATGAAAGGTCATGTAGATTTATTAGGTCCTGCTCAAAAAGTACAAGAAGAATTAATGGGTATTCCTTCTTTTGAAACGCCTGATTATTCTGAATTATTTTCGGAAGAAAAGGAAATGATTGCAAAACTTAAGAAAACATTCTTAATGGTTGCTGGTGGAGCCGTTCAAAAATATGGACCTCAACTAGAAGAGCACCAACAGTTATTAATTGCTGCTGCAGATATCTTAATTGAAATCTATATGGCAGAATCAGCAATTTTAAGGACTGAGAAAAATGTGAAGCGTTTTGGCGAAGAATCACAATCAGCACAAATTGCTATGGCGAAATTATATTTATATCACGCTGTAGATATCGTTGAAGAAAAAGGAAAAGAAAGTATTATTTCTTTTGCTGAAGGCGATGAACAACGTATGATGTTAATGGGACTTAAGCGTTTTACAAAATATGCTAACTATCCAGATATCGTAGATTTACGTATCGAAATTGCAGAAAAAGTAAAAGCAGAAAATAAGTACTGCTTCTAAAATTTAAGTAAGTTGAAAATGGTTAAAAGCCAATACTTCCGATTCATGATTTTCGGTTGTGTTGGCTTTTTTAGTTTAGTTACTATTTCTAATTTCTTCTAATCCTTCAAAAATGGAAGCTGCTATTTCCTTTTGACGATCCACATTCATCAAAACCTTATGATCCTCTTCATTCGTAATAAATCCGAGTTCTAATAATACACCAGGACTATTGATATGTCTAAAAATATACATAGGCACTGTTTTAAGTCCGCGATTGGTTGAAAATAATTCCATCTGGTTTTCTAATAAAATCTTGCCAAATGCATAAGATTTATCCTTAAACTCGTCTTTGTCGTTGTAGTAAGCCTCTACTCCATTTGTCAATGGATTTGAATGTGCATTGGCATGCAAACTTACAACTAGATCTGCATTTTGCGTATTAATAAATTCAACACGTTCTTGTAATGTAAAAAATGTATCCTCAGTTCTTGTGGTAATAATTCTGATATTATCACTACTCAAAAGAGATAACTGATGAGAAATATTTAAAACAATATTTTTCTCATCTAAATTACCAGAATCATGTCCTCCATGACCTGCATCTATAACAACTACGAGCGGTTCTTTTAATTCTTTGTATGAACTAAATACAAAAATGCTGGTAAAAAGCAAAATGACAGATATAATGTTTAAAGTTCGTTTGAATACTGATGATTTTGATTGATGTAACATAATAATTCGATTTTTGATTTGAATGAAATTAAATCCGCTAGTGAGAGGAACGCGGTAGTCCTTTTGTCCTAAGTTGATAATGGTATTAGAATAATTTTCAATAGCAATGCCCGATAAAACGGATTGTTCATCGGCTAAAAATTCGTGATTCTGCAGAATGGCTTTCTTGTACAACCAGATAAATGGATTGAACCAAAAGATGCAGTGCAACACTTCTAAAAGTATAATATCTACGGTATGTAATTCTTTACTATGTACGGTTTCATGAGCAATAATGCTTAAATAATCATCTTCAGATAAAACATGATTTTTAGGCATAAACATATAATTGAAAAAGCTAGACACCATCTCCGAATCGGTAATAGTGATTAATTTTAGCTTCCCAACACGTTTACTTTTTTGTCTTGTTAATCGATACATCTGAAATAAATTCTTCAAAAATCGAAATAAGAAAAAACCAGCAACCACTAAATAAATATAGAAAAGCGGATGCGTTGATGAGACCTGCATTGGTGTTACTTCACCAAAAGTTCCGTTTTCTTTAGAAGTCATATCAACATCAGGTTCAGTAAATTTTTCTAGAGGAATTTCAGTAATACTAGGAACCGATTTAAACAGTTCAATTTCCATAAATGGTGCTGCCAAACACAATAAGATAGAACCAATAAGGAAAAAACGATTAAACTGAAATGTCTTTTGTTTTCTGAGTAACAAAACATAAAGCACATAAGAGCAGCCGAGACTAATAATGGTATATATAAAATAACTAATCATTGGCTTTCTTTTGTTCCATTTTTTGCTTTAACAACGCCTGTAGTTCTTCTATCTCTTGCATGGATAAATCGGCATTTTTTGTAAAAAAAGACGCAAATTGTGCTTTAGAATCGTTGAAGAAATGCTGAATCATTCCATTAACTTGTTTCGTGAAATAATCATTCTTTTTAAGAATTGGAAAATATTGTTTGTCTCTACCCAAACGTTCAAAACCTATATAATCCTTATCTGTCATACGTTTCAATAAAGTCGAAATCGTTGTATAAGCTGGTCTTGGTTCCGGAAATTTTTCTACAATGTCTTTCATAAATCCTTTTTCAAGCATCCATAAATACTTCATAACCTGAAGCTCTGACTTATTCAATTGTTTTATATCCACAAATATAGTTTTAATACTACAAATGTAGTAATAAAAATCACATATCCAAATTCAGTTTAAAAAATGGATTTTTTTTAATCCTAAGCTTATCAATAAATGGATTAGTCATTAGTTATTATATCATCCGTCCGAATCAATAACATGTACCGTCTAATATCACATTAATATGTGATTGACAATCGTTAGAGATTATCATAATTTTAAGCATCCCATTACCCTAAATTGATTAAGAGCATCTTAATTTTAAACTAATGTATTATTATTCATCTATAAATGAACACAAGATCCATAAAAGGTAAGTCTTTCAATGAGATTAAAAATGCCCTTGAGCAAAATTTAAATGACGGTTTCAAACCCACACTAGCCATCGTCTTTCTATCAGTAGCTCAAGATCGCAAAGCTATTAGAGAACTATTAGATTTAAAAAATATCTCCGTTTTCGGAGCGACATCAAACGGAGAATTCATTGATGGAAACACTGATAACAAATCGACTGCAATATTATTGCTCGATATGAAGCGTGAACATTTTAAAATTTATCTCGAAGAGTTTCCTGAAAAAAATTACCGTGAAGTTGCTCAATATATCGCTTTCAAAGCAGCATCTCAATTTGAAAAACCAGCATTTTTTATTTCAGCTAGTCATTTAGAAACTGACGCCGAACAGTTACTACGTGGCTTTGAAGACGTTATAGGAAAGCACGTTAATGTTTATGGAGGCATGGCAGGAGATGATTACGCATTTTTAGATCAATTTGTATTTACTAATAAAAAAGAAAGCAGTAGAGGTACTCTTGTACTCGCTTTAGACGAAGATTATATAAAAATTAAAGGTGTGGCTACCTGTGGTTGGAAAGCTGTTGGCACTGAAAAAACAGTGACTAAAAGTGAAGGCAATCACGTTTACACCGTGGATGATATTCCTGTTTTAGATGTTACCCAAAAATATGGTGGCATCGAAAATGTAACTCAGGAAAATGACGATATCATTTTAGAAATTGCTGCCAATTTCCCCTTGCAACTACAAAGAGAAAAAGGAGATCCTGTAATGCGCCCTGGTCTCGTTATAGATTGGAACGACCGTTCCTTTTATTGCAGTGGCACTGTACCTCAAGGCTCTAAAGTGCGCTTTTCATTACCACCAGATTTTGATGTTATGGACAAAGTGATTCAAGGCGTACAACATTTAAAAGATACCGAAATGCCCGAAGCAGACGCTTTAGTGGTGTTTAGTTGTGGAGGACGAATTCTATCGCTTGGACCACTTATGAATGACGAAATTGAAGGAATAAAAAACGTATGGAATGTTCCAATGGTAGGGATGTTTTCTAATGCTGAGCTAGCAAGAGCAACAGGTGGTAATCTCGAAATGCACAACTTAACAACCTGTTGTGTAGCACTAAAAGAGAAATAATTAAAACCATATACAATGCAAAAAATCGCAGTCCTTTACAAGCATATAACAGATATTGAAATGTTCAATGCCTATTACAAAGATATAGTCTATACCGTTATGGGAGATAGGGTACATGCAGCAGCACGTTTATAAGGTGTTTCTTAAGAAAGCAAATTATCATTTCAAAAATATCCGATTGGAAATTTAAAAATGTTAAACGTGCTATTAGTCTATTAACACTAGGACTTATTATTTTATTTATAACCGGTTTATACCATGTAATTTTTATCTTTACTTGATTATATAAAAGCATACTCAATGAAACACTTACTGTTCTTACTAATTGCCTTTACCTTAACGAGTAAAGCACAAACGAGTAAAGTTCTTGAGCCTAAATTAGAAAACATTGCATGGATTGCTGGCACATGGCATGGTGAAGCCTTTGGAGGCATCACCGAAGAAATATGGAGCGAACCTTCTGGTGGATCCATGATGGCAACCTTTAAATTAATTAACGACGGAAAAGTTACCTTTTACGAAATAGAAGTCATCCGAGAAGTCGAAAATTCATTAATTCTGCAATTAAAACATTTCGGTCCAGATCTTAAAGGCTGGGAAACAAAGGATGAAACAGTAGACTTTCCTTTAAAAGAAATCACAGAAAATAAAGTTATTTTTGAGGGTATGTCCTTTGAAAAAATTTCAGATAGTGAAATGAATGTCTATGTTGATATCGAAGACAAAGGAAAAACTGAAACCGTAAAATTCAATTACAAAAAATAACACATGAAAAAAGCCATCTACCTCTTACTACTTCTAATTTTAGTTTTCAATTGTAAAAATGAAACTTCTAAAAAAGTAGAAGAACCGTCTCTAAATGAAACACCTCAAAACATAGCATCAACTAAAATTGAAAAGCAATTACGAGACGTTTACAAAGCTAAAACGACCATTACAATTGATGGAATAGCTAACGATTCTGCTTGGATAAAAAGTCCTTGGTATGCTTTAGACCAAGTTTGGTTAGGTGATTCTCTGACTGAAAATGATTATTCAGGGCGTTTTAAATTGAGTTGGTCTGATGATGCGCTTTATGTTTTAGCTGAAATACAAGACGATACTTTAATTGATACTATTGAAGATCCTTTAGTGAGATGGTGGGATGACGATTGCTTAGAAATTTTTATAGATGAAGACAACAGTGGTGGCGAACATCAATTTAATCATAATGCCTTTGCGTATCATATAGCGTTAGATGGTAATGTGGTTGATATGTCTACTGAAAAAACAGGAAAACTTTACAACTCACATATAGAATCTAAAAATGTAACTACAGAAAACACAACCATTTGGGAAGTAAAAATGGCATTATATGATGATTCATACAACGACAACGGAGAAAATACACCTGTAAACTTAAGTGCTAACAAAAAAATAGGCTTTGCCATTGCCTACTGTGACAATGACAAAAGTTTAGAACGTGAAAACTTCATAGGATCTATTCCTGTAGAAGGTGAAGATAAAAATCGAGGTTGGATCGATGCTAATATCTTTGGAACACTTCTACTAAAAGACTAGTTAAGTTTTAGTTTCTTATAGTGTGTTTTACTTTTTCATCAGCTGTTGTGACATTAGATAAATTAATTGCAGTTTCAATTAATGCTAAATGCGAATAAGCCTGTGGAAAATTACCTAACAATCGTTTTGTTTTAAAATCTATATCTTCACTAAACAAACCAAGATGATTACTATAGGACAATAATTTTTCAAATTGTTCGGTGGCTTTTTGCTCCTCTCCTATTTTGTATAAACTATTAATAAACCAGAACGTGCAAATAGTAAATGAAGATGATGGTAATCCAAAATCATCTTTCGTTTTATAGCGGTATAAAAGCCCTTCGTAGCATAAATCGCGTTCAATGGCCTTTACTGTACTCACAAATTTAGGGTGTTTAGCATCTATAAATCCATAAGACTCCATGAGTAACACAGAAGCATCCAAATCTTCAGAATTATAAGCTTGTGTAAACGCTTGGGCTTTTTCATTCCAAGCGTTTTCCATGATGTCTGTTCTTATGTCTTCCTCTAAAACCTCCCAACGTTGAAGTTTAGAAGTTTTACCTAAGAGTTTAGCTACTTTTATGGCTTTATCTACAGCAGTCCAGCATAGCACTTTAGAAAATGTAAAGTGCTGATCTCCTTCTCTAAATTCCCAAATACCCTTATCTGGTTCTCTCCAGTGTTTACTTACAACCCAAACAATGCCCTTAGTCATGGTCCAAAGTTCTTCGCCATTGTCTATATCATTACTAAAATTAACAAGTAACTGATGAATCACATCCATTAGGATACCATAAATATCATTCTGCTTTTGCATGTAGGCTGCGTTTCCAACTCTAACAGGACTAGACCCTTTATAACCCGATAAATGATCTAAAGATATTTCTGTTAATTGCTTTTCACCACTAATGCCATACATAATTTGCAACTTTTCATCCTTATCCGGCATCAAATCAATAATGAACTTTAAATAACGTCTAGCAATATTTTTATGGCCCAATTGTGACATTACTTTTATCACCATAGAAGCATCTCTAATCCAACAGAAACGGTAATCCCAATTTCTAACTTCACCAATAGTTTCTGGCAACGATGTGGTTGCAGCTGCTAAAACGGCTCCTGTTTTATCATAACTCAACAACTTTAATGTCATTGCGCTACGCGATATTTGTTCATTAAATTTCTTATAAGTTGGCGTACGCTCTAACCAGTTTAACCAATATACTTTAGTACGTTCGTACTCTAAACTTGCGTATTTTAAATTGGGTAAAAATAATTTTTCATTATAACCCACTAAGAAAAAATGATCGGCATTTAAAATAATGTTATCCCCATTTATTACAATTTCTTTATCTAAATCTGTATATAAAAACAAGGTGTCATAAGTATCTTCATTATTAAGACTCACAATAAAATCATCCTTTACATAAGTAGAAGTAACGCCTTTAGCATATTCTAATTTAGGATCATAAGCTACTTTTAATTCTGGTTGCCCCGAAACATATTTAAGATATCTAATAAATTCTGGAGGTGAATGGTAATTACCATTTGGTTTATGATACCTAGGCATAAAGTCTATGACCTCAAAAACATCATTACCTTTACTAAAACGTGTAATTAATATCGCTGTATTTTCTTGATAAAATTGATCTGTTGTATAACCGTCATCAACAATAAAACCGAAGCTACCCCCTATGTCATCATCTAATAACTTTGCAAATACAGATGCGGAATCAAACTTTGGTAAACAACACCAATCAATGGAGGCGTCTTTGGATACTAAAGCGGCACTTCTACAATTTCCTATAATTCCGTAATCTAAATTATTCATTAATTTCTCTATTTAAAATGATGATAAAAATTCTAATTTCTTTAAATTAACGAAAATATTGAAACCCATCCAAAATATTATCATGAATAAAACAATAATAGTTTCAAACCGATTACCACTTCAAATCTCAATAGAAGATGACAAACTTAACGTAACGCCTAGTGTTGGCGGGCTTGCCACCGGAATGAAGTCTGTACACGCAGATGGAAATGGAGTTTGGATTGGCTGGTCTGGGATTACAGATGAAGATTTAGATGACAACTTAAAATCAAAAGTTAATGCTAAAGTTAAAGACGCCAAATGTAGAGCTGTAGGTCTTACTGAAGCTGATGTTGAAGATTTTTATTTAGGCTTTAGCAATCGAACACTTTGGCCTTTATTTCATTATTTTTTAGAATATACAGAGTTCGAAAAATCGCAATGGGAAGCTTATAAGCGCGTGAACGAAAAATTTGCTAAAGTTGTATTAGAAACCATTGAGGAAGGTGATACCGTTTGGGTTCACGATTATCAATTATTGCTTTTACCGCAACTTATAAAAGAAGCAAGACCAGATGTGACCGTAGGTTTCTTTCTGCATATTCCGTTTCCTTCTTATGAGATATTTAGAACATTTCCGTGGCGCGAAGAACTTTTAACAGGAATGCTTGGCGCAGATCTTATTGGTTTTCACACCTATGATTACGAACGTCATTTCTTAAGTTCCGTTAAACGAATTTTACGTCTCGATGTTAATTTTAATGAAATTACGTATCACGATAGAATTATAAAAGTCGATTCATTTCCTATGGGAATAGACTATGACAAATTTTACAATGCTGCACTGGCGCACGACAATCCAAATACTGAAAAATCTGAGCTCCAAAAACGCTTAGATACACATTTAAATGTAGCTGATGATCAAAAATTTATCCTTTCTATAGATCGATTAGATTACACAAAAGGAATTCCAAACCGGTTACGTGCATTTGAGCATTTTCTAAATACTTATCCTCAATATAAAGAAAAAGTGAGGTTAGTAATGCTCGCAGTGCCTTCGCGTTCTAATGTACCACAATATAAAAAGTTAAAAAGTGAAACCGATGAATTGGTTGGTCGTATTAATGGTGAATTTTCTACAGTAAGCTGGACACCAATTTGGTATTTCTATAGATCTATGCCTTTTGAAAATCTTATCGATTTATATACATCATCTGATGTGGCTTTAATCACTCCTGTAAGAGATGGTATGAATTTAGTTGCTAAAGAATATGTGGCTACCCGCACAAAACAAGATGGTGTTCTTATTTTAAGCGAAATGGCTGGTGCTGCAAAAGAAATGAACGAAGCTATTCTTATTAACCCTAACAGTTTCGAAGACTTTGGAAAAGCAATTTATAAGGCATTAACCATGCCATTAGAGGAACAACAAAATCGAATGAAAATTTTACAAAAACGTTTAAAACGTTATGATGTCGAAAAATGGGCTGGAGAGTTTTTCAAAACCTTGGATTCCACTAAAGAGCTCAAAGATGTGAGTGTTTCAAAAAAATTAAACGAAGAGGAGGAAAACCTAATTATTGAACACTTTAAAAACGCTAAAAACAGACTTATTCTTTTAGATTACGACGGTACTTTAGTTGGCTTTAAAAACAACCCGCAAGATGCCAAACCAGACGAAGAATTATATGACCTCTTAGATAAATTTGAAAACGAAAAGGCCGTCAAACTTTGTTTAATTAGCGGAAGAGACAAAGCGACATTTCAACAATGGCATGGAGACAAAGACTATGATCTTATTACGGATCATGGAGTTTGGATGCGGGAACAAAAAAAATGGACACCCTTAGAAATTCTTAAAACAGAATGGATGTCTAGCATTAAACCTATACTCGAAACTTTTGTAGATAGAACACCAGGAACATTTATCGAAGAAAAAGAATACTCTTTGGCTTGGCATTACAGAACTGCTGATCCTGAATTAGCACAAATACGCACCATGGAACTCAGCACCGTTTTAACAAGTATGATCGCTAATAATGAATTATCAGTTTTACAAGGCAATAAGGTTATTGAAATAAAAAGCAGTAATGTTAATAAAGGTAGAGCAACAACCCAATTATTAATGAAAGACGATTACGACTTTGTATTAATTATGGGAGATGACTGGACCGATGAATATATGTTTGAAGCCGCACCAGAATCTGCGGTAACTATAAAAGTTGGTTACGTAAAAACAAAAGCTAAGTATCAAATTAAAGGCCCAAATGAGGTTAGGGAATTACTCAAGAAATTTATTTAAAATGAACAAACTTTTAGTATTAGTCACGTTAGCACTAACGATCAGTGTTACTGCTCAAACCGACCAAAAAATCTACGATATTATAGATGCAATTTCAGAAGAAAATTTACGTGAAGATGTAAAAACTTTAGCGGATTTTGGCACAAGACATACTTTAAGTGATACACTCTCACAAACTAGAGGTATTGGCGTGGCGCGTCGTTGGATAAAATCCGAATTTGAAACCATTTCTAAAGATTGCAACGATTGTTTAGAGGTCTTCTACCAGAAAGACTTAGTCAAAAAAGGAGAAAATCAACGTATCGTTAAAGATGTTATGGTGGTAAACGTCGTTGGAATACAACGTGGCACAAAATATCCCAACCGTTTTATTATAATGAGTGGAGACATCGATTCGAGAGTCTCAGACCCAAATGATTTCACATCTGATGCACCAGGAGCTAATGACAATGCCACAGGTATGGCAGGAACTATAGAAGCTGCACGTGTATTATCGAAATACAAATTTGAAAATAGTATTATCTATGTCGGATTGTCAGGTGAAGAACAAGGCTTATTTGGTGGTAAGGGATTAGCAAAATATGCACAAGACCATAATTGGGATATTATTGGAGTTTTAAATAATGACATGATTGGCAATATCTCAGGAGTTGATGGCGTGATTGACAATAGAACCTTTAGGATTTTCTCAGAACCTATTACAACCTCAGAAACGGATCCAGAGAAATTAGCAAATCAAGCGAGAGCTAGACGTTTTTATGGTGGAGAAGTTGATGGAACATCTCGTCAGTTAGCACGTTATGTGCACAAAACGACAAAAACTTACATGCCAGAAATGAATCCCATGTTAATATATAGATTAGACCGTTTTGGTCGCGGAGGCCATCACAGACCTTTTAACGATGCAGGTTTTCCTGGACTTAGAATTATGGAAGCTCACGAAAATTACACACAACAACATCAAGATATCAGAACTGAAAATGGTATTAACTATGGAGATACTTTTGAGCATGTTAACTTTCCGTATTGTAAAAAATTAACTGCAGTCAATGCGATAACCATGGCAAGCCTCGCCTCTGCTCCACCGTCACCAACCGAAGTTAGCATTGGTGGCATTGTTGAAGCTTCTGCTAAACTAAAATGGTCTAAAGTTGAAGGTGCCAAAGGTTATAAAATCTATTGGAGAGATACTACATCCCCAATTTGGGATCACAGTCGCTATGTTGAAAACATTACTGAGTTTACCTTAGAGGGTATTGTTATTGATAATTCCTTCTTTGGAGTAGCTGCTGTTAGTGCAGGCGGACATGAAAGTGTTGTGGTTTTTCCAAATAAGATTTTGAGATAAACACCAATGAAAATCAGTCAGCTCAAACCCTTAATACCCGAATTATTTTTAATAGTTTCCGTATTATATTATTGGTTTTTAACTCCTAATCTTTTTAATCCGATTGCTATTGGCTTGTTAGCTGTTCTAAGCTATCAAATCATTAAGAAAAATACAACCTTAGGATTAGTTCTTTCTACCGTATTTATAGTTCTAACCTTATTTATGGTTTTAGCATTGATTTCAGAGTTATCAGAATTTGACAACGTTAATCATAATTGGAAAAACCTCGTTATTTTTGGATCCTTATATCTTGGATTAAATTTAATATTGGCAGGATTTATGTTTTATAAATATTTGAAATTAAAAATGGTTTAAAATTGAAAAATAAATTAATCGTAATATTCGTACTGGCATTTTCGACCATTCAAGGCCAATTACTTCAAGACAAGGGAGAATTCACTAAACAAGATACACTTAGAGGTAGCATCAATCCAGAACGCGAATGGTGGGACTTAACTTATTATCATTTAGATATTGAAGTCAAACCTGAAGACAAATTCATTTCAGGAAAAAATACCATTCAATACAAAGTATTGCAACTAAATCAGGTGATGCAAATCGATTTGCAAGAACCGATGGAAATAACAAAGGTGCTTCAGGATAGAAAAGAATTAGAGGTAAAACACGAAGGCAATGCACATTTTATAACGCTATCTGAAAATCAAAATATTGGAGATATCAATTTTATTGAAGTCTATTATAAAGGACATCCAAAAGAAGCCAAACGTGCCCCTTGGGATGGTGGGTTTTCATGGAAAAAAGACAAAAACGGAAACCACTTTATTGCCACATCTTGTCAAGGTTTAGGCGCTAGTGTTTGGTGGCCCAATAAAGACCACATGTATGATGAAGTGGATAGTATGCTCATCAGTGTAACCAATCCAAAAGGTTTAACTAATGTGTCAAACGGAAGACTTAGAGCATTAGTTGAAAATGATAATAATACCGTGACATCGCATTGGTTCGTCAACAACCCGATTAACAACTACGGAGTTAATGTAAATATTGGGGATTATGCTAATTTTTCAGAAACCTACGAAGGCGAAAAAGGTAATTTAGATATGGATTATTGGGTGCTAAAAGATAATCTAGAACTCGCCAAAACGCATTTTAAAGATGCACCAAAAATGATGAAAGCTTTTGAATATTGGTTTGGACCTTATCCATTTTATGAGGATAGTTTTAAATTAGTTGAAGTCCCTTATTTAGGCATGGAGCATCAAAGTTCTGTCACTTATGGTAACCAATACAAACAAGGGTATTTAGGCAGTGATTTATCGGGTACTGGTTGGGGATTAAAATTCGATTTTATTATAATTCACGAAGCAGGTCACGAATGGTTTGCCAACAATATCACCAACAAAGACATCGCTGATATGTGGATTCACGAAGGCTTTACCTCCTACTCAGAAAATCTATTTTTAGACTATTATTACGGCAAAGAAGCTTCTGCGGATTATGTGATTGGTACGCGTAAAAACATCCAAAATGACAAACCGTTAATTGGTCATTATAACGTAAATAATGAAGGCTCTAGTGATATGTATTACAAAGGTGCCAATATGTTGCATACACTTCGTCAACTCATTGAAGATGATGAAAAATGGAGACAAATTCTAAGAGGTTTAAATTCTGAATTCTATCATCAAACAGTATCAACTAAGCAGATTGAAGATTACTTAAGTGAGCACTCAGGTATTGATTTAACGGAGTTTTTTAATCAATATTTAAGAACCACTAAAATTCCGACATTGGAATATGAAATAAAAAAAGGGGAACTAAAGTATCATTGGACAAATAGTGTTGAGAAATTTGATATGCCCATTCAAGTTGAAATTGGAGAAAAATCGGAGTGGTTATTTCCAAAAGCCGAATGGCAATCTAAAAAAGTCTTTTCTGAAGATTTCAAAATAGATAGAGATTTCTACGTGAATTCTAAAAAATTATAACTATTGGAATTACCAGAATTATATTTTAAAACCGATATGGAATGGCGTGAATGGTTACTAGACTATCATGATTCAGTAAAAGGCGTCCATTTAATTTTCTACAAAGTAGATCATAAAAAAGACTCTATGCGTTGGGAAGAAGCCGTAAAAGTGGCGCTTTGTTTTGGTTGGATAGATTCTACTGTAAAAAGTTTGGGTAATGGAAAACGGCGACAATATTTTTGTCCTAGAAAACCGAAGAGTGTTTGGAGTGCGGTTAACAAAAATTATATTATTGATTTACATAAAGAAAACTTAATCCACAAAAGCGGTCATAATTCTATAAAGATTGCTAAAGAAAATGGTAGCTGGTCAGCATTAGATGATGTAGAAAATGGCATTATTCCTGAAGCACTACAGAAGGCATTTGATTCCAATAAAAGAGCCTATTCTAACTACCTCAACTTTGCTCCTAGTTATAGAAAAAGCTATTTATACTGGTTAAATCAAGCAAAAAGAGAAACTACGCAACAAAAAAGAATCGCAGAGATAATTAAACTCTGCGATGCTAATATTAAAAGTCGGGAGGTAAGATAAACTACAAACCACTAATATAACTTCCGTAAGGATCTTTAAACTGCATACCTTCAGAATAACTATACTTGCTTAACTTATTAAATTGTGTTAATCCCCAGAGAATAAATTCTTTTTCAAAATAAACATCTTTAGGATCTATTTCTGGTTGATAATCTGCAATTAAAGCATCTAAAGGAGTAACCTCATCTAATTTTGCTTTGTAAGCTTTATCGTCATATTCATTTAACAATTCAAAACCGTCTCCATTGAAAAACCATGAGATTAAATCATCATATGGAGTTTCATCTCCTTGTTTTTCTAGTTTTTCAACTTTAGGGAAATATTTAGGAAATAACGTTTTCACTGCGGCTTCCAATAAAGCGTTAGCCACAAAATCGGCACCTTCTTGTTCTCCTTCATAAACCAATTCTACTTTTCCTGTAATTGCAGGAATCACTCCAATAAAATCAGATAATCGGACTGAAGTTGTATCATCTCCAGAAATTAATGCACGGCGTTCGGCGGTACTTAATAAATTCTCAAAAGCCGTAATACTCATACGCGCACTTACTCCACTTTTAACATCTACATATTCACTTTCTCTCGCTTCAAAACTAATTTGTTCTAGTAAATCTTTTGCTAATTCTGGGACATAAACAGATTCCGATTGTCTTGAATCTAGTTTCGCCTCTTGTGCTGTAATTGTTCTTGCCGTTTCTACATCTTCAGGATAATGCGTTAAAATCTGAGAACCAATTCTATCTTTTAAAGGTGTTACAATGCTTCCTCTATTAGTATAATCTTCAGGATTTGCGGTAAACACAAACTGCATGTCTAAAGGCAAGCGTAATTTGAATCCTCTAATTTGAATATCTCCTTCCTGCAAAATATTAAATAAGGCGACTTGAATTCGAGCTTGTAAATCTGGCAGTTCATTAATGACGAAAATACAACGGTTAGCACGTGGAATCATGCCATAATGAATAACACGATCATCGGCATAACTCAATTTTAAATTGGCTGCTTTTATCGGATCGACATCACCAATAATATCTGCAACAGTTACATCTGGTGTCGCTAATTTCTCCGCAAAACGAGCATTTCTGTGTAGCCAAGTTATTGGAGTATCATCTCCTTTTTCTGCAATCAATTCTACAGCAAATCTTGAAATTGGTGCTAAAGGATCATCATTAATCTCCGAACCTTCTACGACTGGAATATATTCATTCAACAGATTCACCATCATTCTTGCCAAACGTGTTTTTGCCTGTCCTCTTAATCCTAATAAATTGATATTATGTCTCGACAAAATAGCACGTTCTAATTCAGGAATCACCGTATTTTCATAACCGTGAATCCCTTCAAACGTGGTTTTCTTATTTTTTATGTTTTCAATCAGATTATCTCTCAATTCATCTTTAATAGATTTTGATTGATAGCCTGCTTTTTTTAGTTCGCCTAACGTATGTATTGTTTCTATTTTCATATTCAATTATTAGAAAAGAGATTATAGATAAAAGAAAATAGACTCAGCCATTTCTCTATTCTATGCTCTTTATTCTTTATTCTTTTTTTATCCTTTAATTCTCTTCTTTCTGTTATTCTCGTAATCTTCAAAAATCATTTCACCCAAACCTTTCAATCCTGTGTAGAATGCTTTACCTCTATTGGCTTGCGTAAATTTTCTAATAAATTGCATTAAATAGGGATCTTCAGCAATCATAAACGTTGTTATCGGAATATGTAAACGTCTAGCTTGTTGCGCCATCGCATAACACTTGTTAGTGATAAATGGATCTAAACCATTACTATTTTTATAATATTGTCCGTCTGGCATACGCAAACAACTGGGTTTACCATCCGTAATCATAAAAATCTGCTTGTTAGTATTTCGTTTTCTGCGTAACATATCCATTGCCAATTGTAATCCGGCAACCGTATTGGTATGATATGGCCCTACTTTTAAATAGGGTAATTCTTTGATTTTAATGGGCCAAGCATCGTTTCCAAATACTAATATTTCTAAAGTATCTTTTGGATAGCGTGTGGTAATTAATTCTGCCAAAGCCATAGCTACTTTTTTAGCAGGTGTTATTCGGTCTTCTCCGTAAAGAATCATACTGTGACTAATATCAATCATGAGTACTGTACTCATTTGGCTTTTATGAAGGGTTTCTTCAACTACCAAGTCTTCTTCGGTTAGACTAAAATCACCAATACCATTATTGATCTGCGCGTTTCTAATGCTTTCAGTCATGGAAACTTTATCTAGATTATCCCCAAACTGATAGGCTCTAAAATCTCCTGTATGTTCATCCCCTAGACCAACACCTTTACTTTTATGATTACCAGAACCACTGCGCTTTATTTTACCAAAAATTTGATCTAAAGCTTGCTGACGAATAGCGCGTTCTGTTTTGGCTGTAATTGTCATACCGCCTTCACCTGTTCCATTAGGATCTAGTTCTTCTCTTATATAACCTTTATTCTTTAGGTCTTCAATAAAATCATCAATGGTATACTCTGGAGTCGTTAACTTATATTCTTTATCTAGACTACGTAACCAATCAATAGCTTCGTCAAAATCGCCTGAGGTATGCGTAATGAGCTCCTTAAAAATCTCGAAAAGTTTTTCGAAAGGTGATTGGTGAGGAGCTTCGTAGGTTTTAAAAACAAAACCCGATTTATTTAATTTTTGTTTCATAGCTATGTAAAAATAAGGCTTTTTCACACGGCTATCATCAGCATTAACATCTCCTTTAGAAATTAAACAATAGCTTTTCGCTATATTTTAGACAGTAGTAACGCTATTCCAATGAATAAAAATTATACTTATTGAGCAACTTTGTAATCATTAGCATGATATATAAGAATATCACTAAAACTCTAGCCTTAAAACTTATAAATAAAAACGTCTGTTACTCAACACGTCTCAAACCTTCAAAATCTATAACCTTTATTTGTTTTCCTGTAGTGGAAATCAAGTCTTCCTTTTTAAATTGAGACAAAATTCTAATGGCAGACTCTGTAGCAGTTCCTACAAGATTGGCATAGTCTTCTCTAGATAAGATAACGCTTAAATACCCATTCTCGTCAACATCAAAAGTAGAATGCAAATACATTAGTAAATCCGCTAAACGTTGTTTTACAGATTTCTGAGCCATATCTACAATGATATTATCTGCAATTCTCAGCTCTTTAGCCATGTCTTGTAACATATCTAAAGAAAAGCTTGCGTTTTTTGATAAATCATGAAGAATTTCGTTTTTAGGAATAAAGCAAACTTCCATTTCATTTACTGCAATAGCGGTAAGGTTAGATTTCTCATCGGTAACTAATGAACGTTGCCCTAATAAATCACCTCTTACGACTAGTTTAACAATTTGGTCTTTACCATTAGCACTCAATTTTGTTAACTTACAAACACCATCCTTAATACAATAAATACCATTTATACTTTCACCTTCTCTAAATAAAGTTTCACCTTTTTGTATAAACTTAGAAGTTTTACATCCAGATATACGAATTAAATCGTCTTTTTCTAAAGATCTTAAAGCATTAAACTGTTTAACGATACATTGTTGGCACTTTGTCATAGGAAAAACTCTTAAATTCAAAGTTAATCAAAACATGACAAATATCATAGATTAAAATTAGTACTTTTAAGACTTTTGTTATAGGTATAAATGAGCAAATTAAAAATGGAAAACAAAACTTGTTTTCACTGTGGTGATGACTGTGGTAGTCATCCAATTACATTTCAGGATAAATCATTCTGTTGCAATGGTTGTAAAACCGTTTTCGAGATTTTTAACGAAAACGATCTTACGTGTTATTACGATTTACAAAATTCTCCTGGAGCAATTCCAAAGGAAATAGAAGGCAAATACGATTTTCTATCTCAAGAAAATATCATCGAAAAGCTTACAGAATTTAGAGATGGTTCCGTAGAAATAGCTACACTTTACATTCCACATATTCACTGTAGTTCCTGTATTTGGATTCTCGAAAATTTAAACAAACTCAATCCAGGTATTTCAGATTCTCAAGTCAATTTCGGCAAGAAAACAGTTAGAGTTACTTACAATTCAGACACAACCAATTTAAAAGCGGTAGTTCTATTATTAAGCGCTATCGGTTATGAACCTTATATTAGTTTAGATGATTTTAATTCTGGCAAAAAACATATTAATCGAAGCTTAATTTACAAACTTGGAGTTGCTGCTTTTGGGTTTGGTAATATTATGTTTTTGTCTTTTCCTGAGTATTTTGAAGTCAACGAATTTTGGCTAGAACAATATAAACCGCTCTTTCGTTGGTTAATGTTTGCCATGTCATTACCGATTGTATTTTATTCTGCACAAGATTATTTTATATCAGCATATAAAGGTTTAAAAGCAAAAATCCTGAATATTGATGTTCCAATCGCACTTGGAGTTTCTGTTCTTTTTATAAGAAGTACCGTCGAAATTACCTTTGATATGGGTTCTGGTTTTTTTGATAGTTTAGCCGGATTAATATTCTTTTTATTAACTGGAAAATTCTTCCAACAAAAAACCTATGAGTTCTTATCCTTTGAACGCGATTATAAATCATACTTTCCAATTGCCATCACTAAAATTGATAAAGATGGAAACGAAAATTCAATTCAGGTTTACGATATAGAAAAAGGGGATCGCATTTTAATTCGGAATGAAGAACTAATTCCTATTGATGGTATTCTTATTAATGGAAAAGCAAAATTAGATTACAGTTTTGTAACAGGTGAATCACAAACAGTTTCCAAACAATCTGGAGACAAATTATTTGCAGGAGGAAAACAAACCAATGGAGTCATTGAAATGGAGGCTTTAAAATCCGTTGAACAAAGTTATCTCACACAATTATGGAGTAATGATGTGTTCAACAAAAATAAAGAAGACGGGTTTACCAATATTACCAACACTATAAGTAAACATTTTACTATTGCGATACTAACCATTGCATTTATTGCAACATCATTTTGGTTATTTGTGGATTCTAGCAAAGCCATGAATGTATTTACAGCTGTGCTAATTATTGCGTGTCCTTGTGCAATTGCTCTCTCCGCACCTTTCACTTTTGGAAACTTATTAAGAATCTTCGGTAAACAAAAATTTTATGTAAAGAATGCCAGTGTCATTGAACAATTAGCACAAATAAATACCGTGATTTTTGATAAAACAGGAACCATTACCTCTAATAAAGATAGTAGTGCCGAATATGATGGAGAGTTACTTTCAGATTCTGAAAACATCGTTCTTAAAAATTCACTTAGAGGTTCTAATCATCCCTTAAGTAGAACCTTATATACTATTTTAGAAGAAAACAATATTGTGACACTTGATACTTTTGAAGAGCACATAGGTAAAGGAATTGAAGCAAAACACAATGCTGTAAACATGAAAATTGGTTCGGCAAGTTTTGTTGGAAATCCAAACACTAGTGCTCTGTTAAACACTACAGTTCATGTCAGTAGCAATAATATCTATAAAGGAAAATTTACATTTTACAACAGCTATAGAAAAGGGGTTTCAAAATTATTCAATCAATTAAAAAAACATTTTGATTTGGTCATTCTTTCTGGCGATAATGAAGGTGAGCTTGAAAATTTAAAAAAATTGCTACCAGCTAAAACTAAATTAATTTTCAATCAAAAACCCGAAGATAAATTAGAGTTTATTAAATATCATCAATCCGAAGGAGCTAAAGTATTAATGATTGGTGATGGCTTAAATGATGCTGGTGCATTAGCACAGAGTGATGTTGGAATTGCTATATCAGAAGATGTAAACGTCTTCTCTCCAGCTTGTGATGCTATTTTAGATGCTTCAAAATTTAAGCAATTATACAGCTATATCCAAGCCTCTAAATCAGCCATAAAAATTATTAAGTGGAGTTTTGTATTGTCGTTTTTTTACAATATTATTGGGTTATACTTTGCTATAACCGGACAATTAGAACCCGTAGTTGCCGCAATATTAATGCCTTTAAGTTCAATTAGTATTGTTATATTTACAACTATTGCCACAAATTTTTTAGGAAAGAAATTAGAATGATTAAAAATAATGAAACATGATATTTATCATGTTTTCAAACCGGCCTCAATATTACTTTTGAGCCATAACTTCAGTAGGTATGAGTGTTATTTATATTTTATTAACGGTTAGCGTCGTTATTGGCGTGGCTTTCTTTGTCATTTTTATAATGGCCGTAAAGTCTGGACAATATGATGACGACTATACTCCTTCTGTACGAATGCTATTTGAAGACGAACTGGTAAAAGAACCAACCAATACATCAAAACAAACTAAAACTGACTAATTAAATTAAATATGGAAATGCAACAATTCTATTACGATAATAAAATCGTTAAAAAATTCCTCTATGCTACCATTCTTTGGGGAGTTGTTGGGATGCTTGTAGGCCTCATTTTGGCCTATATGTTTTTATTCCCTAACATGACTGATGGCATCTCTTGGTTGAGTTTTGGTCGATTAAGACCATTGCACACCAATGCCGTTATTTTTGCCTTTGTTGGTAATGCCATTTTTGCTGGTGTTTACTACTCTACACAACGCCTCTTAAAAGCAAGAATGTTTAGTGACTTTTTAAGTAACTTAAATTTCTGGGGCTGGCAAGCTATCATTGTCGCTGCAGCAATTACATTACCTTTAGGTTATTCAACATCTAAAGAATATGCAGAATTAGAATGGCCAATAGATATTGCTATCGCTTTAATTTGGGTCGCTTTTGGTATTAACCTTATTGGTACCATGATTAAGCGTCGTCAACGTCACTTATACGTGGCGCTATGGTTTTACTTAGCAACGTTCGTAACGGTAGCTGTACTTCATATATTTAATAGTTTGGCACTTCCTGTAAGTTTCACCGGTATGAAAAGTTATTCTGTGTATGCAGGTGTACAAGACGCCTTAGTACAATGGTGGTACGGACATAATGCCGTTGCATTTTTCTTAACAACACCATTCTTAGGGTTAATGTATTATTTTGTACCTAAAGCTGCCAATAGACCTGTGTATTCATATCGACTTTCTATTGTTCACTTTTGGTCATTGATCTTTATATATATTTGGGCGGGACCTCACCACCTTTTATATACAGCATTACCAGAATGGGCACAACATTTAGGTGTGGCATTCTCAATTATGTTATTAATGCCATCTTGGGGTGGAATGATCAACGGATTGTTAACCTTGCGTGGAGCTTGGGATAAAGTACGTACAGATCCTGTTTTAAAGTTTATGGTGGTAGCTATTACCGGTTATGGTATGGCAACCTTTGAAGGACCAATGTTATCCCTTAAAAATGTAAATGCCATCGCCCACTTTACGGATTGGATTATCGCACACGTGCACGTTGGTGCTTTAGCATGGAATGGTTTCCTAGCCTTTGGTATGATTTATTATCTAATCCCTAAATTATTTAAAACAAAATTATACTCTATCGGTTTAGCAAATATGCATTTCTGGATTGGTACGTTAGGTATTATGTTATATGCTTTACCACTTTACGTTGCAGGTTTTGCACAAGCAAGTATGTGGAAACAATTTAATCCAGACGGAACATTAGTATACGGTAACTTTTTAGAAACCGTAACCGAAATTATGCCAATGTATTGGATGCGTGCTATTGGAGGTACATTATACATTACTGGTATGATCATTTTAGTGGTCAATGTTATTCTTACCGTTGTAACGTCTAAACATGGGGTTACAGACGAATTAGCTGAAGCTCCTGCGTTAACACGTGTTTCTAAAAGTAGAGTTGCTGGAGAAGGCTGGCACACTTGGTTAGAGCGTAAACCAATTCAATTAACTATTTACGCTACAATTGCAATTTTAATTGGTGGTATTGTGCAGATTATACCAACCATAGTTGTAAAATCTA
Source organism: Winogradskyella helgolandensis (assembly GCF_013404085.1). Classification (NCBI taxonomy): domain Bacteria; kingdom Pseudomonadati; phylum Bacteroidota; class Flavobacteriia; order Flavobacteriales; family Flavobacteriaceae; genus Winogradskyella; species Winogradskyella helgolandensis. The sequence goes on from NZ_JABFHO010000001.1 coordinate 3,937,463, forward strand.
ATATACCAACTATTAGCACGGTTAAACCTTACACTCCTTTAGAACTTGAGGGTAGAGACCTTTATATTAGAGAAGGTTGTGTGGGCTGTCACTCACAAATGGTGCGTCCGTTTAGATCTGAAGTAGAACGTTATGGTGAATACTCTAAAGCGGGAGAATTTGTTTACGATCACCCATTCCTTTGGGGAAGTAAACGTACAGGACCAGATTTACATCGTGTTGGAGGTAAGTACTCAGACAACTGGCACTTTAACCACATGTACGATCCTCAAAGTACATCGTCAGGATCCATTATGCCAGCGTATCAATGGTTAATTGTTGGAGAAGAAGCTAAACTAGATAAATCCTCAACTGAAATGAAAATGGAAACCATGGTGTCATTAGGTGTCCCTTATACAGATGAAGAAATTGCTAATGCACAAGCGCATATGTTAGAACAAGGTACTCAAATCGAGCAAAGCCTATATAATGACCCAGATTTTGTAGCTTCTTATGAAGCCGATAAAGCGGCCTCAGGTGACGAATTTGTTGAAATGCGAAATAGAGAAATCGTAGCCTTAATTGCTTATTTACAGCGCTTAGGAACGGATATCAAAGTAAAAGATATTATTGACGAAACCGCTCAAAACTAATTTATTATGTTCAAATTTATAAAAGGTCATTTAGAAAGTATTACGGGTATAGAAATATACCCAATGATATCACTTCTTATTTTCTTTATTTTCTTCGTCGTGTTATTCTATTGGGTATTCACAGCTAAGAAAGATTATATAACCACTGTTAGTAATATACCATTAGACAACCAAAACGATACCGAAATATGAGACATTTAATCCCATCATACATTAGAGTACCTGTAATGTTTTTCGCCATTGCCGGACTTGTAGAATACTTTGTAGATTCAGGAGATCAGCCAGCTTTTATTGAGCAGCCTATTATCTTACTATTTTTACTTTTAGTCTTAATAGTCCTTATAGCTATTGAAGGTATAGTAAATTCATTAGATAATATTCTTTTTCAAAGTTTAGATGAAGAAGGTAAGAAACGTTACATAGCATCTCAGACTAAAGTTCCTCAGTTTACGAAAGTAAAGGCATTTTACTCAAAATTAGTAGGGAAGCATAAACCTATTGAAGAGGAAGGTGAAATTATACTAGACCACAATTACGATGGCATTAGAGAATTAGATAATAATTTACCGCCATGGTGGGTTTACTCTTTCTATATCTCAATAGTTTTTGCAGTGGTTTATATGGTACGTTATCACGTTTTGGATGCAGATAACCAAATTGTAGAATATGAAATGGAATATGCAGAAGCTAACAAAGCTATTGAAGAATATAAGAAAACAGCAAAAGGTTTAGTAGACATTAATACTGTAGAATTGCTAACAGAAACAGCCGATTTAAATGCTGGTCAAAAGATTTTTGAAGCCAACTGTGTGGCCTGCCATATGGTAGATGGAGGTGGTGGAATTGGACCAAACCTTACAGATGACCATTGGATTTTAGGTGGAGGTATTAAAAATGTTTTTAAAACGGTTTCTGAAGGTGGTCGATCTGGAAAAGGAATGATTGCCTGGAAACAAAGTTTAAAGCCTCTTGAAATGGCACAAGTAGCAAGTTATGTGTTACAGTTTCAAGGTACAACACCTGCTAATCCTAAAGATGCGGAAGGTGATATTTGGGTCCAAGAAGGGTCAGAAAATACTAAAACAGAAGCTACAGAAGATAATAGCAATACTGCTGAAGAAGTGGTTGAGACTGTTGAAAACGTGGTATCTAATAATTAATTAGAAGTTACAAGTAATGGAAACGCCAGATAATGAAGTTTTTAGAGACTCAATTGGTACAATTGATGAAGAAGGTAAACGTAAGTGGGTATTTCCTAAAAAACCTTCTGGGCCATTATATGAGAAGCGTAAATTAGTAAGCTATTTCTTATTAGCATTTTTACTAGTTGCACCATTCATAAAAATTAATGGTAATCAGTTTCTATTATTTAACATATTAGAACGACGCTTTAATATTTTTGGATTTCCGTTTTGGCCTCAAGATTTTTACCTCTTTGTGGTATCTATGCTGATTGGTGTTATATTTATAACGCTATTTACAGTTGGTTTTGGTCGTGTGTTCTGCGGATGGATTTGTCCACAGACCATCTTTTTAGAAATGGTCTTTAGACGTATTGAGTACTGGATTGATGGCGACCGAAACAAACAAATGCGATTGGCACGCCAAAAATGGGACGCGGAAAAAATTAAAAAAAGACTCTTAAAATGGTTTATCTTTTTAGTAATTTCATTCATAATCGCTAATGTATTCTTGGCTTATTTAATTGGAGGTGATAAACTCATAAAATATATCACCGAAGGTCCTTTAGAGCATACAAGTACCCTAATTCCCTTACTAATATTCACTGCTGTATTCTATTTTATATTCGCGTGGTTTAGAGAGCAAGTTTGTATTATAGCCTGTCCTTATGGACGTTTGCAAGGAGTGCTTTTAGATAATAAATCTATCGTTGTGGCATATGATTACAAACGAGGCGAAGCTGAAAATGGTAGAAAGAAATTTAGAAAAAACGAAGATAGAGAAGCATTAGGTCACGGAGATTGTATTGATTGTTCTCAATGTGTTAATGTGTGCCCAACCGGAATAGACATTAGAAACGGTACGCAGTTAGAATGTGTTAATTGTACAGCCTGTATTGATGAATGTGACCATATTATGGAAAGCATTAATCTTCCTAAAGGCTTAATTCGTTTTGCTAGTGAGGATGAAATTGAGAAAAAAGAGCCTTTTAAAATAACGGCTCGTATGAAAGGTTACATGGCAGTTCTCACCATTTTAATCGGAATTTTAGCGGGTATGTTATTACTGCGTAGTGATGTTGAAGCTAGAATATTAAGACTGCCTGGACAATTATTTGAGCATAAAGAAAATGGTATTATTAGTAATGTTTACACCTTTAAACTTGTTAATAAAACCTCTCAAGAAATTGATGATATAACCTTTAAGCTTAGAGGTTGGGATGGAACCATAAACGTAGTGTCTACTTCAGACACGTTTAATGTAGACGCTCAAGGTATAGCAGAAGGCACCTTATTTATAGAATTAAAACAAAGTGATTTGTCTGGTGATAAAAATGAAGTGATGATAGATCTTTACAGTAATGGTGAAATTATTGAAACCACATCTGTAACGTTCTTAGGACCAAGAAGTTTTAATTAAAGTAGACCTAGCAGGTTTCAAAAACCTTGTAGGTCTTTAAGAAACAAATGCTTACACTGCTAAAAAAGCAGTCCAGAACGCGATAAAACCCTGAATATAATTCAGGATAAAAAATAATGAATTATGAAAATAAATTGGGGAACAGCAATCGTCATTGCATTTGTATGTTTTATTTCATTCATAATGTATTTTGTAATCACTATGAGTACGGATACAAAATACGAGCATGATTTAGTGATTGAAGATTATTACGGACAAGAGCTTCAATTTCAAGCTGATATTGATCATGAAGAAAATGCAAACCATTTAAAAACGAACGTTTTATTGAAAAAAACTAATGATGGCGTAATCATTACATTTCCAGAAGATTTAGATATTCAAAATATAACAGGTACAGTGTTCCTATACAGACCATCTAACAAACAATTAGATTTTGAAACAACGATTTCATTGTCTAACCACAATTTGCTCATACCTGACAAACGTTTGTTGGATGGTCGATGGAACATTAAAGTAGACTGGAAATATAACACAAATTCTTATCTCTTTAAAAAAGAAATTACCTATTAAATGTTAGTATCGGCTCTCATACTAGGATTATTAGGAAGTTTGCACTGCGTTGGTATGTGTGGCCCTATTGCCTTTATGTTGCCAGTAGATCGGTCTAATTCATTTAAAAAAGTAAGTCAAATTGGTATGTACCATTTTGGTAGATTGTTGGCTTATAGTATTATTGGTTTAGTTTTTGGCCTTGTTGGCAAAAGCTTTTCTCTTTTTGGCATACAACAACAGCTCTCTATTATTATTGGAGTTTTAATGATTGTTATTGTGCTTTTACCACACCATATTATTGGTAAATACAACTTATCAAAACCACTTTACAAAGCTATTTCAAAAGTAAAATCCTCTTTAGGCAAAGCCTTAAAAAAGAAAACAGCAGACACGTTTTTAACTATTGGATTTCTCAACGGATTTCTACCCTGTGGTTTAGTTTATATGGCCGTTTTTGGAGCGGTTGCAACGGGTAGCTTATTAGAAGGCAGTTTGTATATGGTGTTATTTGGGATTGGTACTATTCCATTAATGACTTCGGCCATATATTTAGGTAAGTTTTTAAACACGACTATTAAACAACGTATTCAAAAAGCCATTCCTGTGTTCGTCGTAGTTATTGGTTTATTATTTATACTACGTGGACTCGGTTTAGGAATTCCTTACCTCTCACCTGCTCCAATGATAGAAATGACTTCTAGTGCTATTGAGTGTCATTAAAATATAAATAGATTCCTACAAAATGGTCTAATTATTGATATATTGGCATTGTTTAATCAGCACTTATAAATCAATCAAAACCATGAGATATTTTCTATTCCTATTCCTTTTTAGTTTTTCAATTTTAGCGGCAAATGCACAAGATGCAAGTGTAGAACAATCTACCTATGGCATACAAGCTGGTTTCTTAGGGGTTTGGGGACATTATGAATCTAAACTATCAAATTCTATGGCCCTACGAAGTGAATTGGGCTTAGATGCCGGCATTTACAGCAATAGCTTTATTGGAACAAGAGAATTTTTTTTAGTCCCAGCCCTTACGCTAGAACCTCGTTGGTATTACAACCTTAATAAAAGAGTTTCCAAATCTAGACGTATAGATGGTAACAGTGGTAATTTCGTTTCAATTAAAACCACGTATCATCCGGATATCGTAATAGGGTCTGTTGCTGATAATTTGAATTTTATTAGTGATATTTCTATTATTCCAACTTGGGGAATTAGACGTCATGTCGGTCAACATTTCACTTATGAAACAGGTATAGGAATAGGATACATCCGCTATTTTAAAGAAAAGAATGTTTATCTAAATGATTACGACGGTCTTATTTTAAACCTTCATTTACGAATTGGATATCGTTTCTAAAAAAAAAACGCCAAAGAAAAATATCTTTGACGTTTTCATAGACGACATTAAAACACTAACTAATAATATCGACATCTATATTTTAAAAGTCATAACTGGTAAGGTAGAGTGATTTGCAATATCTTCTGAAACACTACCCTCAAAGAAATGTGCCAATCCTTTTCTTCCGTGTGTTGCTACAGCAATAAGGTCTGCACCAATAACATTAGCAAAATTAAGAATACCTTTTTCTATGGAATAATCCGAAACCACATTAATATCATCTATATGCCTCAAGTCTCCATCAGCCTTTTCCAAAAAATGAGACACACGCTGGTCTATTTCCGAAGAACTTCTAAAGCTACCATCTGGTGAATTTACATACACCAAGTGCATAAAAATTCCGAGCGAATTAAAAGTGTCTTTTGCTTTTAGGTATGGCGCAATCGCTTCTTCTGAAAAATCACTAGCAAAAACACCATTTTCAAAATCCATTAGAATGGGATTGTGCTTTATAACCAAAACAGGCACATCGGCATACCGCACCACTTTTTGTGTATTAGAACCAACTAAAACCTCTTTTATACCACTAGCACCTTGCGAACCCATAACTATAAGTTGAGCATTATTTTCGGTGGCAACCTTGTTGACTTCGCTCCACACTTTAAATTGCTTCACAATAGGATGCACTTTAAGACCTTCTAAATAGGGTTTATCTAAAAAATCGTCAAACTTTTGCTCCGCAAGTTTTAAATAATAAATAGCTTCTTGTTGTAATGATTCATTTGCAGATGAAACAATTGCATTAGACAATTCTAACATATGCAAAACAATAAGTTCAGCCCCAAATTTATGTGCTATCCCAGCTGCTGCTTCGAGCGCAAATTCTGAATGTTCTGAAAAATCGACTGGAACAATAATTTTATTCATGTCTTTTGATTTTAGTAATTTTTAATTGTCACATGCTGTTCGCTATTCATTAGACCATAAGGTGATTAAATTGTGAATAGGCGTGTTACATTTTTTTCTATATTAAATAGTCATTGAAAACAACTGAGTTTCAGGTTTCTTCCGCTGCAATAACAAATCGAAAGCCATACATATGTTTCTTATAAAAGCCTTCCCGTTTTCGGTTACGATTACTTTTTTTGATTCGAACTGTAGTAAACCATCCAATTCAAATTCTTTTAGTTTTATGAGTACATCGGGTAATTCATTAAATGTTAATGAGTCATCCTCCCAAGACGTTTCAAAATTACACATCAGGTTGAGGATGTGTTTTCTAATGATAAGGTCTTCCGTATTTAAAACATGACCTTTAAACACCGGAATTATATCTTGTTCTAACAGCTTGTAATACTCCTCATTCGATTTTACATTCTGTGCAAAACCATACCAACTATCACTAATGGAAGAGACTCCCAACCCAATCATAGCTTGTGTTTTAGATGCTGTATAACCCATAAAATTACGATGCAAGGTTTTATGTGCCATAGCTTTGTAAAGCGAATCACTTTTTAAGGCAAAATGATCCATGCCAATTTCAACATAACCTGCAGCTTCAAAATGCTGTTTTCCTGTTTCGTATTGTTGACGCTTAGATGCTGGTGTTGGTAAATCGGCTTCACTAAAACCACGCTGTCCGTTACCTTTTATCCATGGCACATGCGCATAACTATAAAATGCTATACGATCTGGCATTAAGGCTTTTGTTTTAGTAATGGTTTCAATCACGTCGGTTTCGGTCTGAAATGGTAAACCGAAAATAATATCATGTCCAACAGACGTATATCCTATTTGTCGCGCCAAATCTGTAGCACGTTTTACGTTTTCAAAAGGTTGAACACGATTAATGGCTTTTTGGATACTCAGATTATAATCCTGAACTCCATAACTCACACGTCTAAATCCTAAATCATATAGGGTCTGAAGATGTGCTTCTGTGGTATTGTTGGGATGACCTTCAAAACTAAACTCATACCCTTCTGCCAATTCAGAGGATTCTAAAAGTCCTGAAATTAATAAATTAAGGTGCTCTGCCGAGAAAAAAGTTGGTGTACCTCCACCTAAATGTAATTCTTTAATTACTGGTTTAGACTCCAACAACGCTAAGTACAAACTCCATTCTTTTAAAACCGCTTTAATATAAGGAGATTCAACTTCATGACGTTTAGTAATGCGTTTATGACAACCACAAAAGGTGCACAGACTTTCGCAAAAAGGCAAATGAATATATAAGCTTAAGCCTTCAGTAGCATTACTCTCAATAAAAGCACGTTTTAATGATGCTTTCCACCCTTCTAAAGAAAAAGATTCTAAATCCCAATACGGAACCGTAGGATAGCTCGTATAACGAGGTCCTGCAACATTGTATTTGTGGATTAATGACTGACTCATACCTATTTATTAGCTTTCAAAATTAGAGTTAAGTGACAATAAAAAATATGATATTTATCATACGGTAATAATTTTTAGTTTATCAATCACACGTTACTTGCATTAACGCAGTTATATGATTAATTTTACTTAAAATAAAAAACATCATGAAAAGCTTAAAATTCGTATCCCTATTAGTTATTGTTAGTTTAGTTTTTACATCTTGTAAAGACGAGAAAAAAGAAGGAGAAATTAAAACAACTGAAACTGTTGAAAACACCATTACATATGTTGTTAAACCTGAAGCGACCAATGTAAAATGGACAGCTTATAAAACGACCGATAAAGTACCAGTAGGTGGAGAATTTGCAACGCTAAATTTTGAAGAAAAAGCAGGTACAACACCAGAAGAGGCTTTAAATAATTTAGAATTTTCAATTCCGGTAAGTAGTTTATTTACTAAGGATGAAACTAGAGATGAAAAGCTAAAAACGTCATTCTTTGGTGCGATGTTAAATCCTGAATTATTAAAAGGAAAAATTAAATATGCCAACAACGCGTATGTTGCTGAAATAACAATGAATGGAGTTACTAAAGACTTACCTTTAGAAGTGAGCATCACCGATGAAAGACGTGTAAGCATGAAAGGCACCATGGATCTTAAAGATTGGGACGCATTAGGCGCATTAGAATCTTTAAACAAAGTGTGTTTTGATTTGCATAAAGGTGCTGATGGTGTGAGTAAAACGTGGGAAGATGTCGCTATTGAAGTGAGCACTTTTTTACGTGACAAGTAAACTACTATTATCTTTCATTACTAATAGTCTCATCTTAAATAGTATCAAATGAATTAATATTAATTGTAATTGAGCACTTGAAGCATTTTTTACTTCATTAATTTGTACCCAATGTTAGTCGTCTTAATGCTATAAACCATAGCCAATAGAGACGGATTATAACACTGTTAAACATATTAATTCCAACTAAAAATTTGAGCATATCATGAAAAATTTAAATGTAATACTATTATCTTTCTTAATAATCTCTGTAGCAACAGCTTGTAAAGACACTAAGAAAGAAACCGACACCATGCCGGAAACAGAAACTGAAGTTATAGAAGAAAACGTTGATACCACATCCAACAAATTATCAGTAACCTTATCACCTAAAAGTGATAGTAACATAGAAGGAACTATTAACTTTACAGAGACTAATGGCGTGGTTAGTATGGTTGGTACGGTTACCGGATTAGAAGAAGGAGGACACGCGATTCATATTCATGAAAAAGCCGATTGTTCAGCAAACGATGGTTCATCCGCTGGAGGCCATTGGAATCCCACAGCACAGCCGCATGGCGCTTGGGGAGCAGAAACGGGGTATCATAAAGGGGATATCGGAAATTTAACAGCAAATGCCAACGGACGTGCTACCATTACAAAAACAACAGATGAGTGGTGTATTGGCTGTGGCGATGAGACTAAAGATATTTTAGGAAAAGCAGTTATTGTACACATTGGTGTCGATGATTTAACATCGCAACCTTCTGGTGACGCAGGCGCACGTATTGGTTGCGCAGGAATTATACAGTAAACAATATAGACATATAAACACTAATTAATTGTTAGAACAATTGCGGTGATTCACTTCCCCATTTCTGCGAAAACTTCTAAATAATATCGCTATTTAATGGAATTAGAACTACTGGTAAAACAGTTTCAAGATAAAAATCATACGGCTTTTGAAAAGCTATATGGCATGTACCACAAAAGTATACATGGAGTGGTTTACAATATCGTAAAAGACACGGCTATTGCCGATGAGTTGATGCAAGATGTCTTTATAAAAGCCTGGCACAAAGCCGATACCTACTCGTCAAAAAAAGGACGTTTTTTTACGTGGATTTTAAATATAGCGCGCAATGCAGCTATAGATAAAACACGTTCTAAAGCGTTTAAACAATCAAAACAAAACCTCAACACTGATTATTTCGTAGATATCATAGCCAGCCATGATAACTTAGACAACAGTACGGATGCCATTGGTATTAAGAATTTTGTAACACAATTAGGCGAAAAATGTAAAGCCGTTATTGAGCTCCTTTATTTTAAAGGATTTACGCAAAAGGAAGCTTCGGAAGAATTACAAATGCCAATAGGTACTATTAAAACAAGAAACCGGAACTGTATTCAACAATTAAGAGATATGGTATTGTAATATGGATATTAAAGCATACATAGAATCAGGTATTTTAGAGCTATACGTAGCTGGTAAACTTTCTGAAACAGAAAACGAAGAGATCTATCAACTCCTAAAACAGTACCCAGAGCTGTTACAAGAAGTTATAGACATAGAAGGAGCTGTAGTTAAACTAACCGCAGCAGTATCACCAAGAGCAAAAGGTTTTGAGTCTATTGAGGCAAGACTAAAGGCTGACGACACTAAGGTTGTAGAATTACAACCGAGAGCCACTAGCTGGATAAGCTACACAGGTTGGGCAGCCGCTATTTTATTAGCTGTAGGTTTATTTTGGACACAAAGTTTAAATACCGGTCTAGAACAAGAATTGCAAACTGCTGATATAGAAAACCAATATCTCGAAACACAAATAGAAGATGCCAAAACCGATTTGGTAGCTACTAAAAACCTATTGAATGTTATTAGAGATAAAGACATCATTGCAGTACCACTTGGTGGCCAAGGAAATTATGCGTCTAGCTTTGCCAAAGTGTATTGGAACAAAGCTGATAATACTATTTATTTAGATGCAGAAGGGCTCCCAGACGCACCCGAAGGAAAAGTATGGCAAGTATGGTCCTTAACCTTAAATCCCCTTACACCAACAAGTTTAGGAACTATAGACGACTTTAATACCGACGACAATAAAATCTTTACCATTGTCAACGTTAACGAAAGTCAGGCCTTTGGTATCACTTTAGAACCAGCAGGAGGAAGCACTTCTCCAACAATGGATCAATTATATACACTTGGTGTCGTAAATACTGAGTCTTAAATAAAAAACATCTTATTTTGAAAACCACCTTGTGACCACTTGGTGGTTTTTTTATGCGTTACATTCGTAACTTTACGTATAGACATTCGAATTGTTTTGGTTAGCTTTACGCTATAGAATAGCTATTAAATTATCTTATCCCGAAATAATTCGGGATATCGGTAATGGCAGTTATTATATAACGAGTTGCCTACAATATAAAAATCGAAACTAACAACAAAAATGAAAGGAAAAACAATATTTATCATAATTAGTATTATAATACTTTTATTGATTGGTTGTTTTTATGCTTATATCAATGCACTTGGTTCAATGTGGGTACTCAATAAGCCAGACGAAAGTCCTTATTTCGTAACTACTAAATCAATAATTATTAAAAATATACCATTGCCAAAAGGAACGAAAATCACATATAAAAAACGGTATTTCTGGGAAAAACACAAGCAAAATAAATTACTAAATGAAGAGAATGTTACTGATATTTCTTTTATGGAAGGAATTACAATAGATTGGGGAGGAGTACCGATAACTTCTATTCATAAATTTTTTAATTCAGAAATGAAAGGGTTTTCTGTTTATGCCGATTTCGATAAGTTGAATAAAAATAATAAAACACAATTCTCTAATCTATGGTTCAGTTGTAATAATAATTTAGGAATAACTGTAGAAAACACAAATGATTGGTCTTTTAACAAAAAAAATATTTTGGATATCGAATCTTGTGGTGTAAATAACCAAAGGTATTTTAAGGAAGATAAAAATCAACAAAGGTTTTTAGATGAATTATATAGTCAACTAATGAAAATAAAAGATTAATAAAAAAATACTGACAGGCAACAATGTGTATAATTCATTGCTAGTTAAAGCCTACTTACGAAAGTCCTCGCAGACTTTTATCTATGATTTATTTGCTAACTTTAGTGCTTAAACACGCCATTAATATTATACAACAACGTTCTACACAATTATGAAAAACAGAATCTTATTATACATTTTAGTTTCAATTTCTATATTTAGTTGTAAAAAAGATATAGCTGAATTTAAACCTACCAATCCTTTTGAAAATACTCTAGTTATAGAAAAACAATTCTTTGATTTAGATACGCTAACCAACCAGGTAATCACGGGAGAAAAAGGGACAAAAATATACTTCAATCGAGAAGATTTTGACATTAACGAAAATGATAAAGTAACTTTAGAATTAAAAGAATATTACAATCGATTAGAGCTGATTTCCGATAATTTAAATACAATTACCAACAAAAATGAACTGTTAGAATCCAACGGTGTGATATATCTCAACTTAAAAGTAGGAGATAAAAAAATCAATTTAAAAAATGATAAAAAATTAAAAATCGAATTTGCACAAAAATTCAGAAAAGGAGACAGAATTTATAACGGTGTTATGGATTCATTAAATCAAATTACTTGGATTGATGATAAAGAGACACATATATCATTTCCTGTATTTGATTCTGTATCAACAAGACAATTTGGTGGAGTGGAGACTTATATGAATAAAATAATATCAATCGATTCTTTAGATTATTATTCTCAGTTAAATATTGATATGTTATCGGATGAAACAACTGAACTTTATGTTATAAACTGGTGGGACTACCCATCTATTTTGATTAATGATTTAGGTTGGATAAATGTTGACAAAATTATAGAACCTGATGCAATTATCTCTTACGAACTAAACTTGAACCAAACAGAATTAGATAATGTCTCCACATTTTTGATTTATAAAGATTTAAACTCTTTTATCTCGGATTTTCGACAACCGAATAATTTAAAATTTACAGAAATACCAATTAAGAATAAAACATCTTTAGTCGTAATAGCTAAAAAAAGAACAGATATTTATGCAAACAGAATACTGTTGAATAAAAACACAATCGGCAACCTTGTAATCGAACTAAAAAAAACTGATTCTACTGAATTAGAAAGATTATTAAAAAAATAACGGTATACAACACCGTATCAAATTAATTGCAAGTAAAAGCCACTTTCGAAAGTCCTCGCTGACTTTCTTGGTCAGTAATTATTTGCTAAATTAGTAGCTTATACACGTAACTAATCCTATAGACACACAAATTGGCATTGACGAACAAACTAAAAAATAAAAATATGAACACAAAAATCAATTGGATTGTAGAAGGTTTAATCTTTGGGGTAATTATGCTAATATTCTCAAGCATTCTTGATTTAATCACTAATGACTTCACATTTGACCGTTTTTGGGTAAAAGTCTTAATTTGGTTAGCTGGTGGTTTAGTATATGGGTTATTGATGAAATTATTAAGAGATAGAAAAGCATCCAAGTAAATAAAGTTTCACTCACAGAATTAAGTTCAATACTATTAATAACACTGTACGCATAAGTAACTACAGACCGAATTTACTCAAACGCTAGAAAAGATAAATATGATAAATAACAGGTTAATCATTGCATTTCTTTTGATTTCAAATTTAGTCTTAACGCAAAATGAAAATGATATTAGACAATTCGATAAAACACTAAATCAATTTCTTAATGTAAGAGATTTTTGTATTTCAAAAAATGGGGATGAAGTGTTTTTTACTGTTCAAAGCCCTAATCAGGACATTTCTCAATTGGCTAGCATGAAAAAAGAACATAATGCATGGTCAGAACCAGAACTATTGTCCTTCTGTGATTCAAACCTGTATTTAGAACCATTTTTATCAGCTGATGGAAATCGCTTATTCTTTGCTTCAGACAGACCTTTAAATGATTCTATTAACGTTAAGAAAAACTTTGATATTTGGTATGTTGAAAGATATAATAACCACAGTGAATGGTCAACCCCAAAAAACATAGGAACACCAATAAATTCTGACTTAAACGAGTTTTATCCTACGCTTAGTGAAAACAATAATTTATACTTCACATTGGAGTCTCCCAATGGATTTGGAAAAGATGATATTTATTTTAGTAAATGGGAGAATGATAAATATTCAAATCCTATTTTATTAGATGAAAACATAAATAGCGACGGTTATGAGTTTAATGCTTTTATATCGAAGAAAGAAGATTTTATATTATTTTCAAAATACAATGAGGCTGATGGACAAGGAAGTGGTGATCTCTATATCTCGAAAAAAGATGTCAACGGAAAATGGAAAAAGGCAACTAACTTAGGCATTCCTATCAATACAAATAAAATGGAATATTGTCCTTTCTATGATGAAAAAAACCAAATATTGTACTTTACAAGTAAGAGAAGTAATATTAACTCAAGAAATTTTAAAAACATGTCCGATTTTAAAAAGCATATTAAAGAAAGTAATAATGGCTTGAGTAAAATTTATATGGTGCCATTAAAAATTAAATAGAAACTGTTGCCAAATTAACAAAACCTGATAATAGACCTATTTCCATATTAAAATTAAACCATTTAGAAAAAAAGGTGTCCAACAAACAAAATCTTTATTAAAATGAAATACGTTTTTCTAATAATCATTTGTTTTGGCTCACAACTTTTTGCTCAAGAAAGCAACGACTACTTAACGGCAACAATAATTGGCTCTGGCTCACCTAAATTTAATACAGAACGTTCAGGACCTTCTGTGCTAATAGCTTACAAAAACACTCTAATTTTGGTAGATATGGGAAATGGGACACAAGCCAATTTAAACAAAAACAACACTAAAATTAAAGACATTGACGGTTTCCTTTTTACACATCATCATTTAGACCACAATGAAGAGTTTATCCCTATTTTTATTCAATCACTGCTCGGAGGAAACAGCATAATTATTGCTGGGCCAAAACCTACAACAACAATGGTAAATAATAGTCTTAGTATATATGAAGAAGATATTAGCTATAGACTCTCAAAATCAGGAAGAAGTTTAAACGATGTTAAACCAAACTTCACCGCCATAAACTTAACAGGCAATACCCCTTTCTATATTGGAGATATAAAAATTAATTATGCACCTGTAAAACATACTATAGAAACGTATGCCTATCGTTTTGATGCAGGTGGTGAATCTATTGTGATTTCTGGAGATTTAACCTACTCAGAATCATTACCTGTCCTGGCTAACAATGCCGATTATTTAATAATGGACTCTGGTGGTGCTATTGAATTAGGAAAAAAAATAAAACCAACAAGAAACAACACCAATAGAAATAACTCTAAAACTAAAGAAAAAGCACATGTTAATTTAGCAGAAAGTTCTCAAATGGCAAAAGAAGCTAATGTTAAAAATTTAGTATTAACACATTTCAACTTTACAACTATTGATAAAGAAGCAACAACTGCCGAAATACGTAAAAATTATCCAGGCACAATTATATATGGAGAAGACTTAATGGCTTTGCCACTTAATCAAAACAGTGTTACAATCAAGGATTCAACTTTGAAGTATAGCTACCCTATTGTTGACACAGGAGTTCAAACTTTTTATTCTGACACAAAAGAAATTTCTAAACCATCTGTAGGAGACTCTTTCTACGGACAAGATGCCAACTACTATGGTAATCAGCCGTCATATACCAATAATGAAAATGGTACTGTAACGGACAATGTTACGGGTTTAATGTGGGAACAGGATATGGGAACAAAAATGACTCTCGAAGAAGCCATTCAAAAAGCAAAAGACTCTAAATTGGGTGGTTATTCTGACTGGAGAATACCCACAATTAAAGAACTTTATTCGCTAATTCAGTTCACTGGAAAAGTAAAAGGAGCTACAGCTATAAAACTATTTATTGATACCAATTATTTTTATCAACCTTTAGGGAATAGTAAAAATGGAGAACGAGAAATCGATGCACAAACTTGGTCTTCAACCGTATATGTAGGAAAAACAATGAGAAGTGATGCCACCATATTCGGAGTTAATTTTGTTGACGGAAGGATAAAAGGGTATCCAAAACACAAACCCAAATCTGGTACTGACAACAAAATGTATTTCCGTTTAGTCCGTGGAAATACAGCCTATGGAAAAAATAATTTTATAGATAATGGAGATGGTACAGTAAGTGATTACGCAACTGGTTTAATGTGGCAAAAAATGGATGATGGTATCGGCAAAGATTGGGAAGAAGCCCTAAATTATGCCGAAAACAATAAACTAGCAGAGCATTCAGATTGGCGTTTGCCCAATGCAAAAGAACTACAAAGTATTGTGGATTATACACGTTCTCCACAAACAACCAATTCACCTGCAATTAACCCCATTTTTGAGTCTACTGAAATCAAAGATCCTAAGGGAAATCTTGGACAATATCCATTTTACTGGACAAGTACAACACATTTAGATGGAAAAAACCCATACGCAAGTGCCGTTTACATCGCTTTTGGTGAAGCACAAGGCGAAATGAATGGTAGATTAATGGATGTTCATGGTGCCGGAGCTCAAAGAAGCGATCCAAAAAGTGGGAACAAAAAAGATTATCCTCAATATTTTGGACCACAAGGTGATGTTAGATATGTTTATAATTATGTAAGATGTGTTAGAAATATCAACAACGCAGAACATACTGAGACGACACAACAATCAGTTCCTAAGATTGAAAAGACACAGGAAAATCGACAAAAAAACAACAATCAAAGTTTAAAAAATACAGCGCCTTCTTTTGAAAAAATGCTGACAAATATGGATACCAACAATGATGGAAAAATTTCTAAATCAGAAGCAAAAGGTAAATTGAAAGATAACTTTGATAAACGAGATAAAAACAAAGACGGTTATATTACAAAAGATGAATTAACAAGAAGAAAACGATAAAAAATGATTTCAACACCGCATATAATTTAGTGCTAGTGCTAACCTACTCTCAAAAAATCCTTCCGTTTTTTATATTCGGTTTTTATTTACTAAATTAGTTACTTATACACGCAACTAATTATATACAAACAAGTTGATACGTATTGACTAACACACTAAAAAATAAAAACATGAAACATGTATTTGGATTTGGAATATCAATCTTATTTGTATTAGGCGGAATATACCTAGTTAATACTAAAGATACCTTTTTAGCAAAAACAGTAGGAATTGCCTGTATTGTATTTTTTGGAGGTATTATGATTTGGGCAATTTTCAAAAAAATAAATCAGAATAAACTAAAATAGAAGATATAGATCACTTAGTATATTTTAGCTCGAGTACAAATTTTCATGTAATGAAATAATTAAAAACTGAATTAGATACCCAATCCAATAGCTTGATGAATTGCTGACGCCATCGGAATTGAAAAATCTTAAGGAACAAAACTATAATCATAGGAACCTCAACATTATTTACTAAAAATAGAGCACAAAAAAAGCGACCTGAATTTCAGGTCGCTTTTTGTTCGTATGAGGTATTGCTAATGTTTACTATTTGGTAATAATAGTCAATTCATCTACAATATGCTTGGCATTAGAGTACTTATCAATTAACCAAAGGACATATCTAATATCAACGTTAATGGTACGTTGTAAATCTTTATCAAAAATAACATCACCAGCCATCGCTTCAATGTTACCATCAAACGCTAAACCAATTAATTCTCCTTTTCCGTTAATTACTGGCGAACCAGAGTTACCACCTGTAATATCGTTATCGGTTAGGAAGTTCACTGGTAATTCGCCACGCTCATTAGCATAACGTCCGTAATCTTTCTTTTCATAAATATCTAACATGCTCTGATCTAAATCAAACTCGCTATCGTTGGGCTTGTATTTTTTAATCATACCTTTAAATGTGGTATAATTGTTCACTTTAGCATCGTTTCTTTTATCTGCGGGCAACGCTCTCACTTTTCCGTAAGATAATCTTAAAGTAGAATTCGCATCAGGATACTGGATATCACTTAATCCCGATTCACGTAAGCCTTTTACTAATAATCTAAAAGACGCCTCAAAATCATTTGTTGGTTGTTCTAATTCTTCAGGACTTTCTCTGTACTTATCCAATAATTGATTCGATAATTTAAACATAGGGTCATTCTCAAGAAGCGCTTCATCTGGATATTGTAAAAATGCTAGAGCACCTTCTTTTGAAGAAAACATACTCAAATCGAAAATAGCATTAGTATACGCTGTAAAATCATTGTCATTCTTTGCTCCAATTTCAGCAACCAATTCCGGCAAAGAATAGTTAGATTTTGAAGCTAACAAACCTAATTGTTTGGCTAAAATTTCTTTCTCTAAAGGCAAGTGATAATCTTCATAGTTACTTTCTATAAAAGCCTCTAAACGTGGTAAAAGATTTTTACGCTCGGCATCAGTAGCACCAAGATATTGTTTAAAAGCAGACCCTATTCTATACGGCAACACTGAAAATTTACTAGCACGTAATATATTTAATAAGTAATTCGTTTGTTTCGCCTTTTCGTTGGTTAAGCTGTAATAGTTATTAATGTTTTTAATTACATCACCATACATCGCTTTGTTCGCTTTCTTATTCGCCCATTTGTCAAACTTAGCTTCCGTTTTGCTCTTTTTTTCTACGGTTTTGTGTTCCGTTAAAGCTTCAATCATACCTGCTCTATTTTTCCAATAGTTAGCAATGCCTGCATAACCAGAAGCATACATAAGATTTACAGACTCGTCTGCGTCCATATATTTCTTCATCACATCCATGCTCAATTTTGAACCTTCAACCCAAGCAGGATAAGCAAATTTCACATTTTGCTCAACACCTTGTGCTGGCATCCAACGGTTAGTACGACCAGGATACCCTAAGATCATGGCGAAGTCATTTTCCTCTACTCCATCAATATTAACAGGTAAATGGTATTTTGCTTTTAAAGGGACATTGCTTTCTGAATACTCTGCTGGTTGGCCTTCGGCATCAGCATACACTCTAAATAATGAAAAATCACCGGTGTGTCTTGGCCATTCCCAGTTATCAGTGTCACCACCAAATTTACCTACATTCTCTGGAGGTGTTCCTACCAATCGTACATCTTTATAATCTTCGTAAACAAAGTAGTAAAACTCATTACCTTGGTAAAACGAACGTACCGAAACAGTGTATTTACCACCTTCGTTATTTTCTTGTTCAATTTTAGCAATCTCTTTATTCAATGCAGCTTCACGTTCTTTTTCGCTCATACTATCATTAACTTGCGCTAACATACGTTTAGACACATCGTCCATGCGCACAAAAAAGCGAACGTATAAACTCTCTGGCTTTAATTCTTCTGCCAAAGAACCTGCCCAATAGCCGTTTTTTAAGTGGTTTTGTTCTGCTGTAGATAATTCTGCAATAGCATCATAGCCACAATGGTGATTTGTTAATACCAGTCCACTATCTGAAACGATACTAGCTGTACAGCCACCATTGAATTGTACAATAGCATCTTTTAAACTCTGGTTGTTAACACTATAGATTTCTTCAGCGGTTAATTGTAAACCCATTTTTTGCATATCGCGATGATTTAGCCGCTCAATATGCATTAGAAACCACATACCTTCATTCGCCATAACCGACGGAAATGCAATAATAAAGGCAATAATTGTAAGGGATAATTTCTTCATGTTTTGTTGTTTTATTTAGTGCGATAAAAATACTGAAATTTTAAGGTGATTTAAAACTATTACTATTTTAAAACAGTATTATTTTTAGCCATTTAACAGTCTTAAATAACCTAAGCTTATTAGTTTCATTTAGTGACGGATAGGATGTATGTTGTATCAATGAAAAATACGTGACTTCACGTATATAGAACTCAATAAATTTAGGTAATTTTAAAACCTAACAAAAACATATAAACTGGTGATATCCCAAAAATAGGATGCGATAAGGAATGTGTTTTGATTTATATAACGAGTTGGCAACAAGCTAAACAAATCAACAAAATGAAGTTATTAATTTGGACATTTTTACTGTTTACAAACATCTTGATAGCTCAAACGAATGAAAAATTTCAGACGGAATCACTAACAAAGGAATTAACTGAACTATCTAATAAAAATTCAATTGTCGGATTTTCAGTAGCAATTGTTAATCGAGATAGTATTTTATTTGCCAAAGGTTTTGGCTACTCTGACAAAGAAAAGAAGATACTCTACACAAAAAACACAGTACAGCCAATTGCATCTATTTCGAAAACATTGGCTGGAGTTGCTTTAATGAAAGCACAAGAATTAGGAAAACTAAATCTTGAGGATGACATAAATATATATTTACCATTTAAAATTGTCAATCCTTATTTTCCAAATAGTAAAATAACTATTAGAAATATTGCAACACATTCTTCTGGCTTGAAAGATTCTCGAAATTATTCAAAAACAATGATTGTGAAAGACTTTTGCAGTCTGCCAAAAAAAACAAGAAAATATCTTTCAAATAATTGGTGCAGAAAATGCGAAGACAATAAAGATATTCCAATGGTAGATTTTATTGAAAACATTTATAGTTCACAAGGAGATTGGTACAAAAAAAGACATTTCTTAAAAGAACCTACTGGAACTAAATATAATTATACCAATAATAATACAACGATTGTAGCCTATATCATTGAACAAGTAACAGGAGAAAAATATAATGATTTTATTAAAAAACATATAACTCAACCTTTAAATATGACAAGTTCAAATTGGGTTTTTGAAGGTTCAATATCCGAAAATATATCAACTCTTTATGCCAATGACATTCCAATGCCCGAAATGAATGACATAACATATCCCGATGGTAGTTTTGTTACGAACGTTGTCGATTTTGGAAATTATCTATCAACTATGATTAATGGATATTCTGGAAAAAATAATATTTTAAATTCGGAGAGTTATAATGAAATGATGTCTCAACAAATAAATCCTGAATTTGAATCAGGGATTTTCTGGGAAGTATATTCTAAATCAATTGGTCATAGCGGAGAACACGCAGGAACTTCTACTTATGCCTATTTTGACAAAGAAAATTTAGTAGGTTATATTCTATTTGGGAATACAACAGATACAAAGGAATTACAAAAAGAGGAAATAGAAATTATTAGTGTATTAAAGAAATATTCGACTGAATAAAGCCAGTTGCCAACAATGTGTATAATTCATTGCTAGTTATAGCTTACTTACGAAAGTCCTCGCGGACTTTCTATCTGTGATTTATTTGCTAACTTTAATGCTTAAACACGCAACGAAATCATACACAAACACGTTATGCATAATTTACCAAAACCCGATAAAAATTGACATTTAAGGAAGAATATAATCTGACAATTAAATATTATCCATCTGAAATTGATATTTCGGACGGAACAATGGTTGTAAAAGGTGGCGGAAATTTTAAAACATTATCGGAATTATGGGACAATGCGGAATTGAAAACCGAAAATGAATCCAATTTAATAAAGTTAATGGTTTGGGGAATATTTTGCGCTTATCACAAAAAAGCGATTGAAAACTTTATGGACGGAAAAAAGACTGTTTCTCTTACTGAATTGGACATAAAATATTTGAAATACAAGTTTGAGGAAAGCTTACTCGATAAGGAATATGATTAATATGCTGAATTAAGAACGGAATATAAAACTGAATAAAAAACTACAAGACAATAAGTGATAATATTTAAATCTATCTTGATAATCTCTATAGCAATAATTATGATAAAAATGCTGATTATCATAAATAACAATAGGGAATTAGTAAGTAACTGGATATCTAAAGATTCTGATTCCGCAAAGATGTTTGGTGTCTCTAAAAAAGAAAAATCAACACTAGCTTTGCTGAAAAAATTAGGAATATTACTTTTTTCAATATTTATCATATTCTTCTTTACACAAGTCGCGTCAATTGCTTAAAGTAAAAAACTATGCACAACACCGTGCATAATTAATTGCTAGGTTCTTCCCTACTTGCGAATATTCCTGCGGAATATTCCCGGGTTCGTAAAAGTTTGCTAACTTAGTCACTAAACCACGCAACACCCGAGCGCAGCGAACTGACGAAGTAAACCATATACAATCACGTTTGCAAAAACATATAACCAGAACGCACTATTAAAGAATTAAATGAATTGTATTAACTGTAATTTTGAACACAATGAAAAATACTGTCCAAATTGTGGCGAAAGAAAAGGAACAAAAAAAATAACGTTGAGCTCAATAGTTGAAGATTCATTTTCATCTATTACAAATATGGATAAAGGCTTTTTATTTAATATAAGATCATTAGTTCTACAGCCAAAAAAAATTACAATTGACTATATTTTAGGAAAAAGAAAAGGTATCCTTAACCCTATTTCGTTTCTAGTTATTGCTATTACCATTTATATCATTGTTATAACCTTTTTTAAGGTACCAAAAGATTTAGTCGAAGAAAATAGTGTAACAAAATCTCAACTTGAAAAAACAAGTAATTACGTTGGATTTTTTCTTAGAGCTTACTTAAAATATTTTTGGGTATTATGTATAATTCCATTAGGAATAACATTAAAGCTAATTTTTAGAAAATATAATTTTATAGAACACCTAGCTATAAGTTCATTTATAATTGGACAAGCTACTTTGATAGGAATTTTGAGCTTCTTAGTTTTCAGGTTTCCATTAATTTTTGACCCAGTAGTTTATCTAGCGATTCTATGGCTAGTTTATAAAATATTTAATAATAATGGTAGAATTGAAGCAATGGCGTTATCAACAACAGTATTAATATTATTCATACTACAACTAATTTTAATTATTGCAACTATCGGAATAATAAAATATTTTTGCTAACACTGTGTATAATTCATTGCTTGGTCACTGGCGACATACGAACATTCCTGCGGAATATTCTATCTGGGATTTATTTGCTAATTTAGTTGCTTAACCACGCAGCTAACCATACACAAAACCGTTGGCTGTAATTAATACTAAAAATTAACATTAAAAAATTTGAAAAAATGAAATTAAGAAATCTCTTTTTACTATTAATGATGATAATGTGTTACAATCTGATGAATGCCCAAAAAGTTAAATTAAAGAAAGAGTTTGTTTATATTGATGACGTGAAAGTATTCAAATATGAAAAGAATGCTGGAGAAGGTTGGCTCACCTTATTTGATTTAGATAATGACGATGAAATTATATTTATTAGGGAAAATGATAATGGCACTGATTATAGAGATGATGATTATACTCAATATAAATTTCTTAAGGAAGATATTATAATTGAAATATCTACATATAATTATTGGAAAAATCATGTTAAATTCTTGTATAAAAATAAATGTTTTGACTTAGATGGCAAAGTAGACCAGAAGAAAGTCCAGAATACGTTTGATAAGTTTGATGAAAAGATAACTGTTAGAACTATTAAAAATTAAAACTACAGCCAACAATGTGTATAATTCATTGCTAGTTAGAGCTTACTTACGAAAGTCCTCGCAGACTTTCTATCTGTGATTTATTTGCTAACTTTAATGCTTAAACCACACAACTAATCTTATACAACAACGTTGCCATTAATATAGAATAACTACTGAAATCTAACATTTCCCTAAACAGAAAGACTGTTTCACTAAATTTAAGTTTGTAGGAATTAAATCTTAAATTATGTTTGAATTCAAACTATAGAAATGAAAAAAAATCTTTTAATATTATTGTTTCTAACACTTGTTGGAAAATCGTTTTCTCAAGATTTCGAAATCCCAAAAATTGAATGGGAAGGAATTACAGAAACGGAAAATAATTTTGTGGAATTATTGAAATTAAAGGATAAGAGTTCTTTAATAATTAAGATTGGTTATTCATCTTATTGGACAAAAGGACAGAACTCGGAATTTATCGTTTACCTAAACGATGGTAAAGTGAAACGCTATGTTGTTTACCAATCGAATTCGACTAAACTGAAAACAAAAATCAAGCGGAAAAAAATTAAGAAAAAAGAGTATAAATATTATTGGAATCATCTAAACGACATCATCGAAGGAAACAAGTATGTAATTGATAAATCTAAATTGAATATCACAGAAAAAAAAGGAGAAGAAGAAGGAACAATGATAACTATGAGTGTTTCTGATGGAGCGAATTACAGCTTTAGGATATGTCAAGGAAATAATTACTTAGCTTACGGGAGCTATTCACCAGAATCATTTATTGATGGCAAATTTCCTGGTTGGAAAGAAAGACAAAAACTCGTTGACTTAATGAATGGATTTGAAAAATTAACAGAAAAATACTAATGGCAACACCGTGTATAATTAATTGCTAGGTTCTTCCCTACTTGCAAAAATTCCTACGGAATATTCACGGGTTCGTAAAAGTTTGCTAATTTAGTCACTAAACCACCCAACACCAGAGCGCAGCGAACTGACGAAGTAAATCATATACAAAGATGTTGTGCACAATTATAAAAAAGCTTCAATAGAAAATTAAATGAATACAATTATAAAATCAGTTCTTCTAATATTTCTTTTTTTATGTAAGAGTGAAATATACTGTCAAGAAACCTACTATAGCGACATCAATATCAATGGAAGAGTAAAAAAAATTACTTATGACTCTTACCTCGCAAAAATGACTTTTAAAGGTTTACAAAAAGTCAAAAAGGGCTGGGAAGAATCGGATAAAAACAACCAGGTCATAGAATTAAATGAGTCTGGAAAGATAGTAAAGGTCTCATTTTATGATAAGGATTCGAAACTAGTAAGAGAACAAAATTATAAATATCAAAATGGCAACTTGGTTAAATCTGATGAGAAATACAAAAGAACATTTTACTACTATGAAGACAACAATAAACTAAAACGAACTAAAACTTTTGACAAAACACCTGATGTCATAAGTGCTTCAAGTATTGATGAACTAGATGGCAAAGAAAAAATCCTCGTAGAATATTTATATGATTCAAAAGGTCGTTTAAAGGAAAAACTCGAGAATAATAAATCCAACGAAACTGAATCATCAACACTCTTCTCTTATAATGAAAATGGACTATTAACCAAAGAAGAAACAACTTATAAGGATGGTCAAAAAGAATGGTTTACGTATGATTATGATTCAAATGGAAATATTGTAACTAAAAAGTGGTTTGATAATGTTGATGGAATTATAGAAAGTGAAAAGAACTTTTACAGCGGAAATGAACTGACCTCTTCTATCTGGGAAAATTACTATGACGGAGAAATTGAGGGAAGAATTAACTATAGATACGAGAAAGGCAATGAAATTGAAGTTATTGAGTATGATGTAATTGACAATTCCCAAATCAAATGGAAATACATTTATGAATATGACTCATCAAACAATTGGATTAAAAAAGTTGCGCATACTTTTAAAGATGAATATTACATCGTTTATCGACGAATAGAATATTATTAATAACTGTGCCCAACAAAAGTACTGTAACTCAAAACAAATTAAAATACACTAACAACCTATAACTCCCTACAAACATTTTAAAATCGCAATACCCACACTGTCTTTAGCATTTAGAACATACAAAGCCCCATCAACCTCTTGGTAAAACCGCACGCCAAGCACACAAAGCGCAGTGCCAACACCACTAGGCAAAGTATCAGGTTCTAAAGTCACCGTAGAACCCACGTAAGAACGATTTAAAACCAAAGGAGGCGCTAAATGCAAGGCGTAATTTAAACTGTCAAAATCAAAATCCAAAACACCATACGTCAGTGCCATATGAGTAGCACCTTCCACAAAGTCCACCTGCGCAATATCAAAATCAGTAATACTCAAAGCTAAATCAGTTTCAGAAACACGAAACTCAAAAGGCAACACCTGCCGTACATCACAAGCTGGTGTATAGTTAAACTGTTGTAATAACGGAAGGCCATGTGCCTGCCCTATCCCATCAGCAACAAAGCGTTCCCCACGTTTATGCGTCGTATCTAAAACCTTTATACGCGTAAAAAGCCCCATCAAACGACTATGAAAATGCGTAAACCTGTGGCCCTTATAGAAAGGAGCCAAAGCAGATCTAAACGCTTTATTCACCGCTGAACAATGCCCAAACTCATTGGCATTTTCGCGCACACGCTGCATACTATCCTTTGTCTTTATTGCTTTTTTAGTAAACCCACCTCCCGCTTTTCGTGCAATCGGCTTACCATTCAAATAATAAAAATTAATACCATTTAAGGTCCCTACTAAAGGGATAATTCCGGTCTGTTGTGCCATAACACCAATATTTAAGTTAAACACCTACAATACAGCAATATACAAAAAATTATAATACAGGTTATAGCGTGGTTATAACATGCTTATAAAATGCTTAAAACAAGCTTATAGCATATGAGAAGTCATGGAGAGCGGAGTAACACTAACAAACAGAGGAGTAATGCGAGCCTATGACCTTAAGGTTTGTAAAATTTAGCGCTCAGTTCTAAACGTCATAAAAAATTCTCTCCGATTTTGACGCAACCTTTAAGTCTTTTCTGCATCTACTTTAAAAACGACACAATCTACACGATTATGAAAAAACACCTTCTATTGGTAATGACCATAGGTCTATTATGCGCTTGTTCTAACGATGATGTCACGGCTTCTGAAATAACGACCATGCGTATTAATCATTATCAAAATACAGCTATAGCCTTAGAGCCCGTTTTAACATTACTTGTGCAATATGGTGATTCCTTTGGAACAGAAAGTTGGAACAACTTCTACTCCTCCATTGAAGGTTTTGATTATGTGCCTGGATATATCTATGATCTTTCTGTGAGAATTGACCAAATCGGCAACCCAGCGGCTGATGCTGGTTCATATAAATACACACTCCTTGAAGTTATAGCGGCACAAGAAATACCTGCGGAAATTGAATTTGACATCAATTTAAAACTAAACGACAACGTTTTTGTGACTACCGATTCAGGTTACCAATTACTGAATCAAATTGATATCGATTGCAATACCTTATGTGAAGCGCTAGAGGCACTATTGGAAAATCAAGATATCGTTATTGGTACTTTTACGAGACTCGGTACAAACGAAATTAAATTAATAGAACTTGAATAAATCTTAAAACTTGGTTCTTCTTTAGCAAACTTAGTGTTGCTGTTCTATATGAAACTAAGAACACCCACTCTTTCGAGCAGGTGCCTTAACTAACAAAAAAACTCAAAAAATATCATGAGTAACTCATGACACGATCAATCTAAACCCTAACGTTTAGATTCATCTTTTTTGCTAGCAACCAATCAACTTAACTTAATCTGCTTCCCCACAAATTAAGGGGTTGAAAGCTTTTTAAAATCTATAACTTACCGTTCCTTTTAAAAAGAATGGTGTCCCTGGTGTAAAGTGTATTTCTTCAACCGACTGTGCTTCGTTTTGTAATCGCGATTCTGTAGCAAATTGGGTTTCATTCCAGTCCACATCGAATAAGTTTTCAATCGCAAAACCAAATGTGATGTTGTTCAACTTATAATTCACATTAAAATCTGTGACCATATACCCTTCTGCGACAATGGAATTGTCTTCATTCGCTGCTCTATCATCTAAATATCTAAAACGTAAGCCTCCAGAAAACCCGTTAAGATCATCAACTGATAAACCTCCTGTTAATGTAAAATCGGGTGCCAATGGAATATAGTTTTCACCATCCGGATCATCAACGCTTCTCGCCTTGGTAATAGTGGCATCTGAATCTAAAAACAGCCAATCGGTTAACTGGTAACGCAATCCTAAATCTAGTCCATAACGTCTCGTTTTTCCACTTGGTTCTACAATACCTGCATCACCGACGTAAACAAACTCTTGTTCTAAAAACAAATACCATAATGCAGAGTTTACAACTAACTTTGGAAAGGGTTTCCATACAGAACCTAAATCAGCTCCATAAGAACGTGGTAAAATAGCTTCACCTCCATTGGCCACCACCACTCTGGTATCATTAGAGTGGAATCCTAATCCGGATTTTAAATACAACTGCAGATTATCTTGTGCATTGTAAAAGAAATTCAACTTCGGACTTACAATTGTTTTAGTTTCTGATAATGTTTGATAATCGGTTTGTAACGCATCATTATACATAAACTTGAAATAGTCTAAACGTAACGCTGGTGCTACTTTAAATTTACCGAACTCAAATTCTGCATTCACAAAAGCATCAATATTCGTTTGGTTAATATCTCCTAGTTGAATATTTTCTAAAGTCGTTGATCTATTTAATGTTCGAGATAATTCTACATCATCAGCAATATCATGTCTTAAGCCTAAACCAGTCGTCAATTTCAATTCTGTATCACCTAGAAATGTAGTATGTGTAAGGGCTGTATGGGCTCCAAAAATATTCCGATCTTCCTTTTGAAATATTTGATCTCCGTTAATAGGATCTTCCAAAAAGAAAGTAAAATTTGAATACAACTCAAAGGCATAATGCGAGTAGAAGGCATTGGCACTTAAACTAGTATTATCATTAATATATTTATCAAACGTGACATTAAGATTGGTACGTTCGGTTTGTCCACCTTCTGTATCATCAATAGCCCCAAAACGTGAAATGTTTCCATTGTCCACTTCACGCTGTGGAATTTGCCCTGAAGCATCCCAACGGCTTGTAAAATGTGAAGCTGTCAACGTCAGTTTGTCATTTTCTGGTGAAAACATCACGTATTTTCCAAAGAGATTTAAACGGTTAAAATTTTGAGGTGAATCATAAGGACCATCTGTAGCAATATATTCCATAGCGACATAGGCATTTTGATTCTTCGTGTTTTCTAATAGATTAAATAAACCAACCGTTCTCAACGAATTAAACTGTCCTACAGAAAATGAAACCTCGCTATCTTTTAGATAATCTTTTGTTTTAAAATTAACGTAGCCTGCGGTATTAAAATCTCCTTCTTGCGCATAATAACCACCTTTACCAAAATCTATTTTGTTTACCGTTTCTGGGATAACAAAATGTAAATCACTATAACCCTGACCATGAGCATGTGACACCATATTTACGGGCATACCATCAACTGACAGTGCGATATCAGTACCATGATCGATATCAAATCCACGAAGAAATATCTGTTCTGCTTTGCCACCTCCTGCATGCTGACCTATAAATAAACCAGGCACTTTTCGTAAGACTTCTTGCGAGGAATTCACAGGAATGACATTTAAATCTAATCTCGAAATGGTACTTACTGTATTCAATTCTTCGGTAATCATCATTTCATCTAATTGAAAGGCTTTTTCTTCCAGAATAATTTTAAAATTATCGGCTGACTTTAAAGGTATAAATCTCGTTTTATAGCCTAATAAACCTATTCTTAATGTATCACCTAATTTGGTATTTGTGATTACAAATACTCCATTTTCTGAAGTATGTGCATGAGATTCTGAATTTTGATTATAAATATAGGCTGCTTCTAAAGGCTGATTGAGTTCGTTTTTTACTAATCCTTTTAAATTTTGGGCTGTTACAACTAATGAGAAACATCCAAAGATAAAGATGGCTAAAATATGATGTTTCATAATTATAGTTGTTTAATTTTTTGTTTCATTAAAGGTCCCAATTCGTATAAGCTTTCCACTAATTCCTTTTTTAAAGGTTGCACTTCGGCTGTTTTGCCTACTGCTTTATAAATTTCAGCGACATGATACAATACAGCTGGCTCAAAGGTTTTTCCATCTACAAATTCTTCAATAATTTGATTGGCTTTCTTTACTTCACCAAGTTTAAAATAACTCCACGCTAACAAATCATACGATTGTGGTGTTGGCCTGTTTTCAACTTCTTGCATGGCAATTTCTAAAGCACGTTTTGGTATTAATAAATCTTCTGAAAATACCATCACATTATACTTATTATACATGGCTCCATACCTATCATTTTTAACAGCAGCTTGATAGTTTGTTAAAGATGCTGCTTTCAATTTTAAATCATTATTATACTCAGCAATCTCTGCTTTTAATAAATCGTAATCTGGAGTATTGTGATAAGACGTTATGTGATTTAAGATATTTAACGCTTCCTCCGGATTCTTTTCATGAGAATACACAATCCAAGCAATACCTTTTTTAGCATAGGCATTATTAGGATCCAATTCTAATGCTTTTAAGAAATAAGAATAAGACTTATCTATGTCACCTGCATGACCATAAAAGTCTGCTATGTTAGTGTATGACCATAATTTCATCCCTTTTAAATTAGATGCCTCAGCTATAGCCATGGCTTTTTCCATGTGTTCAATAGCTCCATCTAAATTTCCTTTATGATCTTCTAATTTTGATAAACGAATGAGATAATCAAAACTAGAGGTGTTTTGTAAATCTTTTAGATAGGTTTCTGCATAGATGTAGTTTCCTAATTCTAAGTGTACATCAAATAGCATTTTTTTAGTCCCATTCAATTTTGCACCATTAGCTTCTGCTTTTTTAAGTAAAACTAAAGCCTCTTTAAAACGGTGTTGTGAAATGTAATTTGCAGCAATATTTTTTAAAAGTCCTGCGTCACTATCCTTAACAATTTTATTAGCTTCAAGAAGATCTTCCTCAGCCTTAATTAAATAGTCTATTTCACCTGTAACATTAAACACCTCTGTGTTGGCATTAGCACGATTAATTAAATACGAATAGGTACTAGTACTGTTTTCAATTCTAGTAGTCCAAAAATCGACATCACCTAAAAGTTTGGTTTGGTCTATTTCGTTAGAAAGGTATTGGTTATAATCAGCTACGTTTGTAACGTTATCAGAATTACAACTAAGCATCAGTAAGGTTATAAAAATCGGAAGTATGTTTTTGAGTTTCATAGTAATTTGTTTTTTGAGTTTTGTTAATTCGTATTGAGGTAAGTATTAATAATCTAAAATGAGATCTTGCGACCTCATTTTAGCTTACTAATTAATCGCTTACCACGGAGACGCTAAGTAAGGGAAAGACGTCAAAAATTCTTTGTCATTAGAAGCGACATTATCACTCACTAACCCTGGAAATTCTGGGTTCGTTAAACCTTCTTCACCACCAAAAATTAATATCAATTCTACATCGATAACATCATCAGTTAAGTTTCTACCGGTTAAGATATTTGTACCATCAAAAAATGTTGTTGGGGCATCCAATGATACCGAAAGAACATCAGTTGCTAAGACTCCTGTAAATTGTGCTGCGGTAAACCCTAAAGCGTTAGCATCATCTGGATTTGCAGGATCATAAGCAGGACTCAAAGTTTCTAATTTTGTTTGAAAAGCACTTTGAAACAGCGCACCCATATCAGAAGGTGTTGTAGTATTAAAAGCATCTTTCATGCCGTCGTTTACAAAAACCGTATTAATTGCAGGTCGTCCCATTTGGTCTTCCTGAACATAAGTTCCTGTAAAGTTTGGAGCTGTTGGACCTGTAATAGTATCGTCGTCGTCACTACAGTTAATAGCTGTCATTGACGCTAAAATTGCAACTGCAAATAGTTTTATATTATTGAATTTCATAGTATTTAAATTTTATTATTAATGATTATCATGAATCACCTTTTTTGTTTTGTTCATTATTTTGAAATAAAAACATTGAGGCATCATCATGACTGCTTACTTTTAAATTATTGTTTTCTTTTAGATTCTACCCACGTGTTAATTGTGCCAGTTCCTCCAATCATAGATTTCGGTACCTCAACAACTACAGATAATACATTAGACCCTGCAAATGTATCGTCACCAGGACTTGCAAATCCAGCAGCATCACCTGCAATAATTTCTGTGTATTTGTTAAAATCGAAAAAGAAAGGGTCATCTCTTGGGCCTGCAAAGAATTTCATACCAGCAAATTCTTCAACCATTGCAGTTTCACCATAGCTTGTAATATCTACAACACCTGCATTCGTTGTTGTTGTCACAATTGTACTATTTAAACCCGTTGACGATGGAGCCGTTGGTCCAAAGAAATACATTTTACCATCTCTTGGAGTTGCTTGTATAACTAAATCTTCTACATTGTCTCCATCGGTATCAATATTAAATTCTAATAATACACGTTCATCAAATGAAGCTGCTGCCGTATTACCTGGAGTTAATAGTCCTTGAACGTTGGCAACCAAAACCAAATTTGATGTGTTTTCACCTCTAAAGGCATAAAAGTCTGTGATATCACTTGTACCACCTTGTACAGCAGGAGCATCGATATGATCTGCTGCAATAGCAACGAATGTTCCAATTCCTAAAATTGCCGCTGCGATTAAAATTTTTGTTTTTTTCATAATTTCTGAGATTTTGTTAGTTTTAATGTCTCTGCTCTACCTACGAAAAAATACAAATAGCGGTTTTGTTAAAATTTTGTTAATGAAATAAATTAAGGGTTTTTCAGGATAAAAAATTAACTTTGCCCATTCAAATCATACCCTATGAATCCATCAGCTAGCGGCTGGATAAAAAAATTACTTAATCAAGTTTCAGAAACGATGTATTCTGAAACGGAAACAGATGCGTTTTATATTAATTTAAAACGCGCCGGATTTATATATGGGAGTAATATTAAAGTGGTATTAGATATTGTTAAACCCTTTGAGCTTAGTGAAGAAGAGCGTTGTAAAACTAATTTACTGCTTACCTTCTACTACATTTATAATAGGGAAAAGTCTAAAGAACAATTTACAGAAAGCCTCATAAAATATTACAAGTCTATAAGTGACCAAAAGCGCTCATTTTTTGAAGATTTATTTAGTGACAATTCACCAGATAGTTTGTTGGAGAAAATTATCCATAAGCGCATACATATTGATGATAATTTTATTTCAAAAAGTTTTAATTACTTCTTAATTAACGCTCTTTTGTTTGTTGATGTTTTAGGCTATCAACGTTTTTTGAAAGATGAAAATAACATTAAGGATTATGTTGGTAATCTTGAATCGGCATTGGAAACCATAGTATTCTCTGTTATAGAAAATAAGACTGAAAAATCAGAATATGACGAAAACCTTATTAAATTGTTTGAAGGTTCTATTCGTCATAAAAATACTGAGATTCTCACGTACAGCGATGCTATTGCTTTTATAAATGAACCATTAGAAAAATATTATGTTATAGATTTAGTCTGCATGGCATCGTGGACTGATAAAATTATAGATAGAGAAGAACAAGATTTTTTAAATCAATTAAAAACGGATTTAATCGTTGATAACACAGTTATTGTAAGATCTGTAAATGACATTAACCTGTTTTATGACGAACATAAAGAAGACGTTGCCTTTTTAAGTTCTAAAAATTTAGCACAAAGTTTTTATAATAATAGTAGTAAAGTCGTTTCGAAACTCATCAAACGAAATAGTAAACGTTTAATTAAAGAGTTGTCAGAAAGCAAAGAAGCACTATACCTCTTAACACAATCCACGCAGCGAAATCTCACAAACGAAGAGCAAAAGAAAATTCAAACCCAACTCATTGATATTTTTAAATCTATCCCAAGTTTAGCCATCTTTATGCTGCCTGGTGGGATGTTGCTTTTACCTCTATTTATTAAGTTCATTCCTAGGTTATTGCCTTCGGCTTTTGACGATAACAGAATAGACGATAAGGAGTGAGTTTGTGATACGCCAACCTAAGACACTTCAACTTATGAAGCACATTCTAGTATTTTTAATATTTGTATTAGTTGCGAGTTGTACTGAAAAACAACCCACAGAATCAGAGCAACTAAAAGCATACTACAATGGCTATAAAAATGCAAATTACGAAAGCATTAGAAACGTAATAGCTGACAGCCTTACAACTGTTTATGGTGACTACACCACCACATTCACTCCTGAGCATTACTATGAACAATTCAAATGGGATTCCATTTTTGAGCCCGTTTATGAATTAGTAGCTATAGACGAAATAGACGATCAAATTATGGCAACAGTTACTATGCGTTCTTTAAAACTTGAATTTTTAAAGAATAACCCAATGACGTGTCAATATCAGTTTCAATTTACATCAGGAAAAATATCAAGAATAGAAGAACTAGATTGTAACGATGCCAATTGGAAAGTCTGGAAACAAGAAGTCGACACTCTGGTTGATTGGGTTAAGATAAACCACCCTGAATTGGATGGATTTATACACGATTTAAGTATGCAAGGTGCTATTGATTACGTAAAGGCCATTGAATTATATGAAAATCGTGATCTAAAGTAACTATACAACTATCAATAGCTGTATTAATTCTATTATCCTTTGGCATTAATATAATTTAGAACCGCCTCTTTAGTCGTAAACCAATTACGACCTTCTTTATGCGCATCTATTTTACCTTGACGTGCCAATAAACTTACATATTCCTGACTATAAGGCACCTCTGGTTCTTCAACGATATTAGAAATAGCCTGATAGTCTTTATCAGAACCTGGAATAGCGCTCAAATAAATATTTAATGAGCGCTCACTAGCCTGAGCCATTAACAACATTAGTTTGCTATAATTACCTTTATTAGCTTGATTTAATGCTGCGTAATATTTTGCTCTATCATTAGTAAGAATAATAGCTGGAGGAAAACCAGAACGCATCAATAATAAATTCATGGCAAGCCGAATGGTACGACCATTACCATCAAAAAATGGATGAATCCATACAAACTTATGATGAAACACAGTAGCTAACTCAATAGGATTGAGTCCTTGTGGGTTTATATTAATATAGTTTATTAATGTATCTAAGTAATCTGACACTTTACGAGCGTTTGGAGGTATAAAATTAGCACCAGAAATACGAACAGCAGCATTCCGTAAACGACCTGCATAATCATCTTCTATGGATCGCAACACCAAACCATGAAGCGTTAAAATATCTTTAGCATTTAAAACATAATCATCCTCAATTAAAGTATATAACTTATGGATTGCCGTTTCGTGATTTTTAGCTTCAAAATGCTCCCGTAGTGATTTGCCTTTTATGGTAATGCCTTCTTGTAATACCATTTGAGTTTCTCGTAAGCTAAGCGTATTACCTTCTATACTGTTACTATTATAGGTCCATTCTATAATAAAGGACTCTTTAATATTTTGCAATACAATATTGGGCAATGGTCTGGCTGCATTTAAAACCTTAACCTTGTCTAACAATCTACTAAATGTAGCGTCTAAATCCTTACGATATACTGTACTAACGTCCCACATAACACAAAGGTACAGTTTTATCGGTTAACATAAAAAGTATATCTATCCGATATTTATTCTAACCAATTTTTAAAGTCCTTTACACGTTCTCTTGCCACTATAATATCGTGATCGTTAAAACGGTTGAGTTTTATTTGAAGCCTTGAATTGGTATAGCTCACCATATCTTTTATCGCATTTATATTCACGTAGAATTTTCTACTTATCCGGAAGAACACATCCGGTTCTAATTCGGTTTCTAACTCATCTAAAGTCGCGTCTAAAAGATAATTTCGACCTTCAGATGTGTAGACATAAGTGCCTTTGTTTTCACTATAAATGCATTCGATGTCTTCAATATTTATAAGTTTAAGGTGCTGACCCACTTTTACTGAAAACCGTTTTTTGTATTCGCGTTCTATAGGATTTACCAGTAAATTTTTAATATCATTAAAATCTAAAGTTACCGATTGATTTTGAGGTAATCTCCCTTTGTATTTTTCAACAGCCGTTTTTAAATCCTCATCATCAATGGGTTTTAATAAGTAATCGATACTATTTAATTTGAAGGCTTTTAAGGCATATTCATCATAAGCGGTTGTAAAAATGACTGCTGATTTTATCTCAATCGCCTCAAAAATCTCAAAAGACAAACCGTCGCTTAGCTGAATGTCTAGAAAAATCAAATCGGGATGCTCATTGTTTCGAAACCACGCTATAGATTCCTCAACCGAATGCAACATCGTTTCAGCATTTAGATCTACAGCTTTTAGCATACGTTGTAATCGTCTTGCTGATGGTTTTTCGTCTTCTATTATGATTACATTCATGATTTTAAATTTATATAAAATGATTCCTTAATTTATAAATATATCTTATTCCCAAAAGGTGGTGTCTTCTTCCTTTTTCTCTAGAAATTGTTCTATTTTTTTCTCTTCCCAACGCTTATTAAACATACGTTTATCTTTAAAAACATTCAGTCCGTGGATAACAATAAAAATAGTCCAAGCCACTATTATACTCAAATTTAAGCTGATGATATTATTTTTATAAGGGCCAGCAACAATATAAAGATTATATAAAATAAGCCCTATACCAATGATATATCCTGCTAAGTGGATATAGAATATTTTAATTCTCCTCACCTTAGCTTTTGCTATTCTTAACTGTTCTTTTTCCTTGTTATTCATTTTCTATATTTTTCGCTTCCATCCTCACGCCCCACTTTCAACTCTTCACTATTACCCCTTCACTGTTAACTTTTCACTCTCAACTAAAACCTATTCCCAATTCTCCTCTTCCTTTTCCATAAATTCTTGAATCTTTCGCTTTTCCCATTGCTTTCCAAAGAGGAAATTAGTGCCAAATACGCCTAGAAAATGAAATGCTAATCCTATGCCCCAGAAAAAAGCCGTGGCATAGGGTCCAAAACCTGTAAACCCTTCTGAAGAATTAACTCCGATCAGAATTATTAGAAACAAATTCACAATAACGTAAACCGCCAAATGCCAGTAAAAACCAACAATAGCATCTACCTTTTTCTTTGCTCTTAAATAGGCTTCTTCATTTCTAAAATCGGTAGATTCATTATGGTCTTCGTAAGATTCTATTTCAAACTTTTCCATTACTTATATTTTTTATTGTGTTCAAATTCTTCATTCATAAACTGCTGTATTTTTCGTTCCTCCCAATCATCGCCAACAATAAGTGGCAGTCCAAATACAGAAAACGCGTGTATAGCAATGACCAAGCCCCAAATTAACCAAGAAGCCATCGTAGAGAAGCTAAAAAAGGCCTCTTTAAATGTTCCTCCAATATTCATATGACTCATTACTTTTACTATAGTGATAATTGTATTAATCATAAAATAAACACCTAAATGTGTGTAAAACCGTTTTAATTTTTCAACTTTATTCTTCGCTTTTCTAAAATTTGATTTATTACTGTCCATAATCCAAGTGTTTAATTCCAACGTTTACGTTCATCTTCTTTACGCATGTACTCTTCAATTTTTCGTTTTTCCCATCCAGATCCTAGCGCTCCGTCATCTACAAATACTCTATACGCCTGAAAAGCCAAACTCAATCCCCAACCAAAGGCAGGAAACCAAAACCACTGAATGGTCATATAAGAATAATTATACCATATAAATACTAGAAATGGGATTACAAATACATAAGAAATTAAACTATAGTAAAAGGCTTTTAATTCCTCTACACGTTTACGTGCTCTTACATAATCGTCGTTAAGATGTTTAGGTGATTTTTGTATTGTTCTCATGATTGATACTTGTTTTGTGAGCATCGGAATTGCCACGGCAAAATCCTTTTCTCGTTGATTGATGTGTACTTTTTTATTTGTAAGTAATTGGTACCGTTGTTTTATGTTTTCTAAACCAACTCCACTACTCTTCTTTACTATTTGTTTGGGTTGCAAATTATTCATTACGACCAAGTGATTACCATCCTCATATATTTTAACATGCAAGGGTTTACTCGATGTGACCATATTATGTTTTACTGCATTTTCTAACAACAATTGCAAAGATAAAGGCACCACTTTACTTTCAGGATTTGAAGCCTGATCTGGTATCTCAAAAATGATACTGTCCTCAAATCGCATTTTTAATAGCGACATGTAGGTTCTGGCAAAATTCAATTCTTCGTCAACCGTTACTAGTTCTTTACTTTTCTGCTCTAAAACATAACGATACACTTTTGATAAAGACGTCGTGAATTTTTGAGCATTCTCAGGGTTTTCCTCAATTAAACTCGTCAACACATTCAAACTATTGAACAAAAAATGAGGATCTAACTGATTCTTTAAAGCATCAAACTTAGCACTTGCCGTACCTGCAATAACTTTTTGCTCCTTAATTTTATTCTTCTGATAGCGATTATAGAAATAAACCACATGAAAAACAGTGACAATACTTAATGTAATCCATACACCAAACGAATAGGCTTTCCAAGTTTCATTTTGTATAAACTTAGTAAAGTCATTACTATAATAAAACACAGACGTTCCGGCTCGTAAAAGAAAAAGACCAACGAGAGTAATAAAGGTACTTCCAATGATACCAATAATGATGCGCTTTGCGTAATCTCCTTTTGTCCAAGTTCGCTTTTCCATATAATCGAAAAACGCCATATTAGAATACCCTAAAACAAAGGCATATAATTGATAAAATCCGAATTGAACAGCAAAGTCATTAAAGGAATCATATTTAAAACCATCTGATAAAAGGTTCCCAATTACAAATACCACACAGCCTATGGCGAATGTTAGAATTATTTTTTTTAATGACTTCATATAATTTATTATTAAGCTTTACAATCTTTTGCTACGGCTACAGCACGTTCTTTTCCCCAATTAGGGTGCAATTCGCTCTCTGCTTTAAAGGTATTAAAAAGTTTTACGGATGCTTCAATCTCTTTACAATAAGGCGTGGTGTCTTTTCCAAAATACTTGGCACTTCCCATTGCCCATTCTGCTTTACACAAAGCTGCTCTTGGATTTTTTGGATCTAAAGCCACTGCTTTTTCATACAACTCTGCTATTTTTCCACTATATTTCATACCGTAGGTCATACCATCAAAAGCCACCCAATTAGTATAAACTTGTGACTGCATTACTAGCAATTCTACGTTATTTTCACTTTTTAATAGCGCCTCATCTAAATGCAGCTGGGCTTTGTCTAGTTGCGCTTTTAAAATGGTGACATCTTTTTCTGTCCAGCTTTTTAAACTGTTAATCTGAGCAATATAATAATTGGGCAACCATTCTTTAGGTTCGGCTTTTGCAATGCGCTCAAACATATTTTCAGCTTCGTCGGTTTTGTCTGCTTGCCAAAGTTCAAAGGCTTTTATCATGCCTTTTTCGAAATTGGTTTGGGCTTGTGTTACTGATGTAACAACAAGAAATGTAATAAGGATTAGATATTTCATGAGATAGTTTTATAATTACAATGTTATTTTAATGGCTTTATCTGCTTTAATTTCAAATTTAGCGTCCTTCCATTTTGGTGGTCCCATAAAACCAGTAGCTCCATTTGAGCAGCCATAATCTTCTTTGGGAATATGCATAAAATTAGTATCCATTTTTCCATTATCATTTTCATCATGAAAAACGGAAACTGCATAAATACCCCCAGGAATCCCTTCAAAAGTTACTGTGCAACGTTTATTTTCAATAGCACTTATATGGCCTTTATAGTTTTCCTTTAAAAATCCTGTTTCAGTATTATAAAGGGCAATAAACATTTTACCATCGTTGCTATCGGCTTCAACAACTGTTACAGTTAGCGTATAATTTTCTTGTGCTTCTAACTGAAAACTAAATAAACTAATAACAGAAATAATGATGATTTTTAAGAGTATATTCATGATGAGTGGTTTTGTTTGATACAAATATCGAACACAAGTTCTGGTTTTAAAAACTGAAATAACCGAAATGTTATTTTTTAATGACGAATTGTAATTTTTTAAAATTCATCCTAAAAAACAGTAACTTACAGAAGTATTTACATACTAATATGTTACAATCACGCTTAAAACCAATCAAAAATGAAAACTCGAATACTTATTATGGCGTTAACACTAGTTTCAACTATAGTGTTTTCACAAACCGACAAGCGCCTTAAAGGCATAGAAAAACAATTTAATGCCGTTTTAGAAAGCACAAAAGCACCAGGATTTGCTGTAGCAATAGTAGAAGGAGACAAAATTATTTACGCCAAAGGTTTTGGTTATGCCGATTATGAAAATAAAATTCCTGCCAATGCCAACACGCTTTTTGCTATTGGTTCTAGTACCAAAGCATTCACGTCTGCGCTTTTAGGGTTGCATCGTGATGACGACAAGCTGACATTTGATGATCGTCCGAGGAAACATATTCCGGAATTAGAATTTTTTAATGACGATATGAACAATAACATTATCATCAAAGATTTAATGCGTCATAGCACAGGTTTACCAAGGCACGACGGCTCTTGGTATTTTTTCCCAAGTCATAGTAAGGATAGTTTAGTCGCAAAACTAAAATATCACGAACCTTTTACTGGAGTACGCCAACAATGGTATTATAACAATTTTGGATTTTTATTACAAGGCGTAATTACCGAAAGAATCACAGGAAACACTTGGGAAGAAAATATTGAAACCAAATTCTTTAAACCCTTGGGTATGGACCGTTCTAAAACCACAATCGCTGGCATGAAATCGAGTGCTAACGCCGCTTTAGGTTATGAATTAAATAGCGATAGAACTATTACAAAAATGGATTATTACGATATTGCTGGAATGTCACCTGCAGGAAGTATCAACAGTAGTGTTAATGATATGAGTAAATGGTTAATCACTTGGATTAACGACGGAAAATATAAAGATGAGCAAATTATACCCGAAAACTATGTAAAAGAAGCCATGAGTTCTCAAATGGTGGTTGCTGCAGGATTTCCTTCCAAGGAATTACCAGATGCGCAATTCGCCAACTACGGTTATGGTTGGTTTTTACATTCATACAAAGGTCATTATATGGTAGAACATGGTGGTAATATTGATGGTTTTTCGGCTAGTGTGGCATTATATCCATCAGACAGTTTAGGCATTGTGGTTTTAGCCAATCAAAACGGTTCTCAGGTCCCTAAACTTATTAGAAATATTGCAGCAGACTATATGCTAAAAGTAAACAAAACAGAATGGGCAAAAAAGCATAAAGAAGATTTAGAAAAATCTTTAGAAGCCATGAAAGAAGCTAAAGATGACATCGGAACTTCTAATGTAAAAAACACTAGGCCTTCACATACTAAATTAGATTATACAGGTACCTATGAACAGAAAGGTTACGGTAAGTTTGAAATTACATTAGAAAACGATTCTCTATTTACAGAACTCAACGGATTAAAACAATACTTACATCATTATCATTATGACACCTTTGAATTTATAGATGTAAAAAACGGAAAAATAGATACCACAGAAATTGGAAATGCTTTAAAACTAAACTTTAGCACCAATGTTGCAGGAGACATTGACTATGGACGTATAGATATTGAAGGTATAGTAGATCCTATTGCTTTTAAGCATACACCAAACACCATAGATGTTGACGCTAAAACTTTAGAACAGTATGTTGGAGAATATGATTTAATGGGAACAGAAATCAAAGCCTACATTAAAGATAAAAATGTTCTTTATGTTTTTGTACCTGGACAACCAGAATATGCCTTAATCCCAACGGCAGCACATAAATTTAATTTTAAAACGTTAGAAGGCTTTAAAATTGAATTCATTGAAAGTGACGACAAAAGTATTAATGAAGTAAAGTTTATTCAGCCAAATGGAACTTTTGTGGCAAAACGAAAAATTGAAGACTAAAAAAAGTAATGCTTTATTGAAAAAATAAATTAATATAAAACCTCCTCTTATTCTTAGAGTTAAAGTGGATAAGAGGATATATTATACCAAATAAAATATCATTAATGAATTGAATGCCATCAGCATTAAATCAAACTAGATATAAAAACCAACAACAATATTTCTTTTAATAAAAAACATACCAACTAGACTTTTTTATATATTTGTAATATGCAGCAAGAATTAAAATCCGAAATCACAAAACAGCACATTATACATGAAGCGTTTCATCTGTTTTATAAAAACGGATTTAAATCAACAAGCGTAAATGATGTGATGAAGGCTACAAAAATGACTAAAGGCGCATTTTATCATCACTACAAAAGCAAACATCAACTTGGGTTAGAAGTCATTAAATTAAAAGTTCAGAAACGTGTTTATGACGGTATGATTCTACCTTTAAGTGAGCCTGGTAATGCCATGGAAATTTTAGAAAACACCTTTTTAAACAGAATTAAATCCTTTCCGCTTTACGATAAAGAACATGGTTGTCCAATGAATAACTTTATTAATGAAATTGGCAATTATGAAACTAGCTACCAATTAGCTTTAAAAAATATTGTAGAAAACTGGAAAGCAGCACTCATCACACTTATTGAAAAAGGTAAAACCCAAAACACTATAAAAAAGGAAATCTCAAGTGAAGCCGTAGCTATTTATTTAATTAGTGCTTTTGAAGGCGTTAGAGGACTTCGGAAGTTATATGATAATGATGTGATTTTAGATCATTATGTTTCTGGCTTATCCGTTTACTTGAATCAATTAAAGTTATAATTTTTTTAAACAAAAAAAAACACATACCAATAAGAATGTTTTATAATTAACAACAACTAAGCTATATGAAATTAAACACTCTAGATAATAAAACCCTCGCTATACATTTATTCCGTATATCCTTTGGCATCAACTACTTTTTTCATGGACTGGTAAGAATGCCTAATTTAGACAAGTTTGTTACAGGCATGCAAAACACATTTCAGGATACCTTATTACCTGAAGTTCTCGTCACACCTATGGCTTATACCATTCCGTTTGCCGAAATGATTATTGGTATTCTATTACTTTTAAATAAATACACCAGACCTACATTATTAGCCACGTTTATACTCATGAATATATTGGTCATTGGAAGTTCTTTTGCACAAAAATGGGATCTTGTAGGATTACAATCAACCTATATTGGTTTTCTATTTTTACTACTCTACTTTATGAATGATGATAAAAACACAACTAAAAAATAAAATATATGAAACTGCACAACAAAGTCATTATAATCACCGGATCATCAAAAGGAATAGGACAAGAAATTGCCTTTCTCTTAGCTGAAAATGGTGCCAAAGTCATTGTCAACCATTCTAATAGTGAAAGTGAAGCAAATAAAACCGTAGAGCAAATCACTAAAAATGGTGGTACAGCATTAGCAATTAAGGCTGATGTTAGTCAAAAGGATGAAGTCACCAATCTATTTGATAAAACAATAGAAGCTTTTGGTAAAGTAGATGTCCTCATAAATAATGCCGGCATTATGTATAATAAATTTTTAAAGGATAACACTCAAGACGAATTTACGAAGTTATTTGATGTCAATGTCAGAGGTATTTTTAATACACTTCAAGAGGCAGACAGCAAACTAGCGGACAACGGCATTATTATTAACTTTTCCTCAAGTACAGCCAAATTAATGTTTCCTAAATATGCTTTATATTCAGCCACAAAAGCGGCTGTAGAGCAAATAACGAAAGTTTTTTCTAAGGAAATAGGAAGAGGTATTTCTGTGAACGCAATTGCGCCAGGAGCAACAGCTACAGAGTTATTTTTAAATGGAAAATCACAGGAAACAATTGATAAGTTGAGTTCTATGAACGCCTTTAACCGATTAGCAGAACCAATTGATATTGCAAGAGTGGTTTTGTTCTTAGCGAGTGATGATTCAAAATGGATTTCAGGTCAAGTTATAGGAGCAAATGGTGCTTTAGTTTAGTCACAAGCACATAATTACGTCAATGTCCAATCTCTAAAATAATTATAAACAAAAAAAAGACCATCCTTTACAGATGGTCTTTTTTTATTTATAATATACTGTTTGAGTTTAAAACATATCTCTTCCAGCAAAATGGAAAGCGCTTTCAATAGCTGCATTCTCATCACTATCACTTCCATGAACTGCATTTTCTCCAATTGAAGCTGCAAACATTTTACGGATAGTACCTTCCGCTGCATCAGCAGGATTAGTTGCACCAATTAAAGTTCTAAAATCTTCAACTGCATTTTCTTTTTCTAAAACAGCTGCTACAATAGGACCACGAGTCATATATTCTACTAACTCTCCAAAAAATGGACGTTCGTTGTGTATTGCATAAAATTCCTCAGCATCTGCTGAAGTCAT
Source organism: Winogradskyella helgolandensis (assembly GCF_013404085.1). Taxonomy (NCBI): domain Bacteria; kingdom Pseudomonadati; phylum Bacteroidota; class Flavobacteriia; order Flavobacteriales; family Flavobacteriaceae; genus Winogradskyella; species Winogradskyella helgolandensis. The sequence goes on from NZ_JABFHO010000001.1 coordinate 3,980,747, forward strand.
TTGTGTTAATTTCATTGCTACAATTCTAAATCCTGAAGCTGAAATCTTTTCTAATATTGCGCCAATGTGTCCTTTTTCAACAGCATCAGGCTTTAACATTGTAAATGTTCTGTTAGTTGCCATGTATTTTTTTTAAATGAGGTGCAAAAGTAATATATTTCTTTAATTAATCAAGTCCCGATTTTATTAAATTAATGTTACCAAAATAAGCGCATGAATATCTCATTTTCAATAAAAAATCATCTCATTTATGTCTAAAGCTTCAAGCCTCAGTTTGAGTAAAATTCCTTTTTCTTTAATATTTTAGTAAGAACCATTACGTAATAACAGTGTTGATTCCTAATTTCTCAAGAGTCACAAGAATTATAATTTCATATTAAAAGCAGTCTTCAAAATATCTAAAAAACGTATCTTCGCCACATATGATTAAAGACCAAATTCCAGAAATAAAAGTACTCTTAAGCGCACCAAAGAACATCGTTATTGTTCCACATAGAAATCCAGATGGCGATGCCATGGGTTCAACATTAGCCTTGTACCACTATCTAAAACTCTACAATCACAATGCAGTCGTCATTGCTCCTAATGATTATCCGGATTTTTTAAAATGGTTACCGGGAGACGACACTGTTTTAAAGTTTGAAACTCATCTAAATGACACTTCGACACTTATAAATAAGGCCGACCTTATTTTTACGCTCGATTTTAATGCGTTTCATCGCGCAGGACATCAAATGGCTGAAGTTTTAGAAGCCTCTAAAGCGATTAAAATAATGATAGATCATCACCAACAACCAGATGATTATGCCAAATACACCTATTCGGATGTCAGCATGTCTTCAACTTGTGAAATGGTTTATAATTTCATTGAAATGCTTGGTGATGATGCTAAAATTAATGCCACTATAGCAACCTGTCTTTATGTTGGCATTATGACAGACACTGGATCTTTCCGTTTTCCGGCAACTACGAGTAGAACGCATTACGTTATCGGAAACCTTATTGAAAAAGGAGCTGATAATTCTCAAATTCATAATAACACATTCGATACTAACAGTTATAGCCGTTTACAATTATTAGGAAGAGCCATGCAGAATTTAAAGGTAATTCCCGAGTTAAGAACGGCTTATATTACGTTGTCTCAGGCAGAATTGGATCAATTCAACTTTAAAAAAGGAGATACAGAAGGCTTTGTTAATTATGCATTATCATTAAAAGATATTATTTTTGCAGCTATCTTTATTGAAAGTCAGCAAGATCAAATTATAAAGATATCATTACGTAGTAAAGGAGCGTTTTCGGTGAATGAATTTTCGAGAGCACATTTTAACGGAGGAGGTCATACCAATGCCGCTGGAGGACGTAGTGATGATGACATGCAAACCACAATAAATAATTTTATTAGTATATTACCGCAGTATAAACAAGATTTGTCCCAATGAAACCCCTAAATTGGTGTCGACTAAAATATATAGACTCATGAAAAACCTACTCATACTTACCATTGTATTACTGCTGTGTTTCAGTTGTAAACCGCCAGAGGCACGACTACCAGAATCCGTACAATCTGGTTCATTCTTAAAAGCTTCTGCTGAGCGCAATAAAAAACTAAACGAACTAGAACACCAACAAATTCAAGATATTATAGAGAGTAATCCTGATAAAGAGTATATCGCTTCCGAAAGTGGTTTTTGGTATTTTTATCAAACTAAAATTGAAAGTGACACCATTAAACCACAATTTGGTGATGAAATACACTTTACCTATGATGTTTCTAATATTGAAGGTGATGAAATTTATGCCGACACTGATAAAACCTATATTATGGACAAAGAAGAATTGTTCACAGGTTTACGTGAAGGTTTGAAACTCTTAAAACCAACCGAAACAGCAACATTTATTTTTCCATCTCAAAAAGCCTATGGGTATTACGGAGATGAAAGTAAAGTAGGAACTAATGTTCCATTAATTTGTGAAGTAACTTTAAACACTATAACTAAAAAAAATGATTAAACAAGCACTTACAGCATTCGTTGTACTATTAGTATTAGCAAACATTTCTTGCCAAGAACGCTATTCTGATTTAGAAAATGGGATTTATGCCGAATTTGTAACCTCAAAAGATACTATGGTTGCTAAACTCTTTTTTGAGAAAGCACCGGTAACAGTAGCTAATTTTGTGGCTTTAGCCGAAGGAAACCATCCTTTAGTAAAAGAAGAACTTAAAGGAAAACCTTTTTATGATGGCTTAACGTTTCATCGGGTAATGAACAACTTTATGATTCAAGGAGGTGATCCAACAGCATCAGGTACTGGTGATCCTGGATATAAATTTGAAGACGAATTAGTTCCTGAATATAAACATGATAAGATAGGTATGTTATCTATGGCAAACTCTGGTGTAAACTCTAATGGAAGTCAATTTTTTATCACAGAAAAAGTAACTCCATGGTTAGATGGTTACGACGAAAACGGCAATTTAAAAGATTGTTCTAATCCTAGAGTGGCATGCCACGCTGTTTTTGGAGAATTAGTAAAAGGATTACCTGTACTCGATTCTATTTCTAATGTAAAAGTGGCACCTGGATCTAACAAACCATTGGAAGATGTTGTAATTACTAAATTAAATATTATACGCATTGGATCGGTAGCTAAGAAATTTGATGCTCCTAAAGTATTTACAGAAGAACTTCCAAAAATTAAAGAACGAGCTGCTGCTGCAAAACTTGAAGCTGCAGCAAAAGCAGAAGAAGCTAAGGCAGAAGCGAAAGCAAAAGCTGATGTCGCAAAAACTGAATTCTTAAAAAAGAACGAAGAGTTAACAGGTCGTAAAATTGAATCTCCAACAGGCATGGCAATGATATTTACACACGAAAGTAATGGTGTAAAACCAAATGCTACACAACGTGTTAATATTGATTGTGCTGGTTATTTAGAAAACGGTGATCTTTTCTGGACCACCTTAAAGGATGTTGCAGAGAAAAATGGCAAATACGACGAAAGACAAGATAAAGCTGGTCGTTATGCTCCTTTTGATATGCCATACAATGAAACCGCTGGTTTAATTGCTGGTTTTAGAGAAGCGATGTTAAACATGAAAATTGGTGACAAAGCTAGAGTATTCATACCTTACTATTTAGGCTATGGAGAACGCGGAAATCCTCCAGTAATTCCTGCAAATGCCAACCTTGTCTTTGACATTGAATTGGTAGGTATAAAATAATACTATAATTACAACTTATAAAAAAGCAGCTATTCAAAATATGTTTGAATAGCTGCTTTTTTTTATAATGAATTAGACCTATCAGATTTTAAAAAACCTGATAGGTCTTTTTTTGCGCCAATTAAGCTTTAGGAATATTCTTCAATATCTCTAATACAAATTCCCAATACTTCTGTGCTGAAGAAATCTGAGCACGTTCATCGGGAGAGTGAGCCCCTTTAATATTTGGTCCAAAACTAATCATATCCATATCTGGGTAGTTAGTTCCTAGAATCCCACATTCCAAACCTGCATGGCAAGCGGCAACATGAGGTTTTTCACCATTATTTAAACGCTCATAAATAGGCACCATAACTTTTAAAATATCTGAATCCATATTTGGTGCCCAACCAGGATAATCACCAGAAAACTCAACCTCACATCCTGTAAGCTCAAAAACAGCACGTAACGTATTAGCTAAGTCTAGTTTTGTACTTTCTACAGAACTACGCGTTAAACAGCCAATTTTAATAGCACCATCTTTCACAATAACTCTAGCTATATTATTAGACGTTTCTACTAAATCCTTAATATCTGGACTCATTCTGTAAACACCATTCCAAGCCGCATGCAAAGCTCTCGTTAAACCTTCTTGCACACCTAAATCCATAATTGTCTCTGGAGTCTCAGTTTTAGAAACTACTATTTCTAAATCTGGTTCCATAGTTTTAAATTCAACTTTAAGCGTTTCAGAAAATTCTTTCATTTCAGCTTCAAAAGCGTCTTCATGCACCGCATCAATAACAACTATTGCATTACTTTCTCTAGGGATAGCATTTCGTAAACTTCCTCCATCAATTTCAGAAATACGAAGTCCAAAATTCTCAAAACCATCAAATAATAAACGGTTCATTAATTTATTGGCATTCCCTAAGCCTTCATGGATTTGCATGCCTGAATGCCCTCCCTGTAAACCTTTTACAGTAATGGTATAACCAATTTTAAATTCCGGTGTTTCTTCTTCATTATAATCGCGAGTTGCCGTCACATCAACTCCACCTGCACAACCAACTCCGATTTCATCATCTTCTTCCGTGTCTAAATTCAAAAGAATAGCGCCATGAAGCAAGCCTCCTTTTAAACCTTTTGCACCTGTCATTCCGGTTTCTTCATCAATTGTAAAAAGTGCTTCTAACGCAGGATGTGCAATCGTATCACTTTCTAAAATTGCCATGATTGTAGCAACTCCTAAGCCATTATCTGCTCCAAGCGTTGTACCATTTGCTTTTACCCAATCCCCTTCAATATGCATGTCAATACCTTGTTCATCAAAATTAAAAACAGTATCGTTGTTTTTTTGATGTACCATATCTAAATGCGATTGCATTACAATGGCCTTACGGTCTTCCATCCCTTTTGATGCTGGTTTGCGGATAATAACATTCCCAACCTCATCTTCTATCGTTTCTAAACCTAAATTATTCCCGAAATCTTTCATAAATTGAATCACACGTTCTTCCTTTTTTGAAGGTCGTGGTACAGCATTTAAATCTGCAAATTTATTCCATAGTTGTTTTGGCTCTAAGGCTCTTATTTCTGAACTCATAAATCTTGTTTTTAGATTTGCAAAGGTACAAAATACGATTATCACTTTATGGTCATTCTTAACTTGTTTCAGAATCGAAAAACGGCATCCTATTGAATTCAATTTATCATGAAAAAATCACTATTTTCAATAGCCTTTTTATTTAATTCTGTAAGAAATTTACAGATTCATTATGTATCTTTATCAGTTGAAACTAATAGTAAAACCTCTAAAGGAATGGAAGCATTAATCACTAAAAAAAAACAAAAAAATCACATTACAAAAATCACATGGTTACACGCCATAGCTATAGCTTTGGTGGTTGTTAGCTGTAAATCTGAAACACAGAAAAGCGCTTACGACGATTATGTCTCTGATGTCTATCAGACGTCTCAAGCCGGTGACAACCTTAAATTATTATCGCGTGATGAGACGACGACATCTTCCTCTGATGTAAAGAAAGTGACTCTAGAATTACTTCCAGACGAAGAGTTCCAAAAGTATTACGGTTTTGGTGCTTCTTTTACTGAATCTTCAGCATGGAATTTGGCTACAATTCCTGTTGAATCTCGCAAACAAGTCTTAACTAAACTTTTTAGTCCGACAGAAGGTGCTGGTTTCACGCTAACAAGAACACATATTAATAGTAGCGATTATTCAAACAATCATTACACATATATTGAAGAAGGTGACGAAGATCTTTCAACCTTCAGCATTCATGAAGATATGAAAGGGTTTACAGGTGATGAAAACGAACAGGTTCGTGATGTTGAACTCGTTGAACCGAATTATGATCTTATTCCAATGATTTTGGAAGCCTCTAGTATTTCTGGTGCTGACTTTAAAATTATCGCTTCGCCTTGGAGTCCACCATCTTGGATGAAATCTGGAGAAACGTCTACAATGACTAATGGTAGTTTACTTCCAGAATATTATGGACTTTGGGCGGAATATATGTCAAAATATGTGACTGCATATAAAGAAGAGGGGATTGAACTTTGGGGTCTTACACCACAAAACGAACCACTTCACGCGCATGACGCACAATGGGATAGTAATGGCTTTACACCTGAACAAGGTCGTGATTTCTTAAGAGATCACTTAGGACCACAACTTGTTAAAGACGGCCATCTTAATCTTGATGATTTAGAATCTGGTTTACGTATTCTTATTTATGATCACAACAAGTCTACAATGAACGACTATGTTCAAAAAACGTATGAAGATCCTGAAGCATCTAAATATGCTTGGGGAACTGGTTTTCATTGGTACACCAATTCTGAACTAAAAGACAACAATTGGTATGCTGAAGAATTAGCCGAATTACAAAAGAACTGGCCAAACAAAGCAATGATCCATACAGAGTCGAGCATCGATATTGACGCAAATGATCCAATTGGTCAATATTGGAGAGCAAGTACAGATTACGCAGGTACCTTTGTGCCTTTTGAAACATATGCCAACGACATCATTACCGATTTAAATCACGGAACGCAAGGTTACATTGAGTGGTGCAGTATTCTAAGTCATAAAGGGCAACCAAATCCTTACGATAATTTTAATAGTGCGCCTGTACTTATCAATCCAGTTACGGACGAAGTGATTTACACACCGCTTTATTACTTATTAAGCCACTTTAGTAAATTTATCCGTCCGAATGCCCACCGAATTGCATTAAAAGGAGATAACGTTGACGGCCTAATTTATACTGCTGCTAAAAACCCTGATGGCTCAATGGCAGTTGTGGTGTACAACAATAATGAAGAAGCGCATGAAATAACAATCAAATTAGACACTAAAACTTATACCGCTCAGATTGCACCTAGAGCGATGCAAACCATTCATTTAAAAAGCAAATAGGACAACATTCCATTTAGCATGGTTACTAGGTTTTGAATGTCTTCTAAAGTTTTATGTTTAATTTCGTGAACAACACGACACGACAATGGACAAGTACGACGAAACATTCGAAACCTGGAATAATATTGCATCTATTTATCAAGATAAATTTATGGATATAGCCGTATATAATGACACTTATAACTATATCTGCGACTCCACTCCACCCAACGCAAAGCTCCTAGAGATTGGTTGTGGGCCAGGAAACATCACAAAATACCTTTTGACTAAAAGACCTAACTTCGATATTCTTGGAATTGACATTGCTCCAAATATGATTGAATTTGCTAAAAAGAATAACCCAACGGCAAATTTTGCCGTTATGGACAGCCGAGATATCCATATACTTTCTACTAAATATGATGGAATTATTGGTGGCTTTTGTATACCGTATTTATCACAAAATGAGAGTAACGACCTAATTTCTAACGCATATCATCTATTAAACGAAAATGGCTTAATTTATTTAAGTTTTGTTGAAGGTGACCCAGAACAATCTCATTTTAAAGAAAGTCATTTGGGTAGAGTTTATTTTCAGTATTACAAATTAGAAGACTTAGTAGCGCAATTAAAACTTTCGAATTTTAACAATATAAAAACCTTTAAAATCAAATATAAAACATCAGAATCTGAATTTGACATCCATACCGTTCTTACGGCAAAGAAGAACGTGATTGCATAACGAAAAATCACGTCGTTAAAAACTTTAGTTTACTAACTAAATTACCATTCGCTTACTTGCAAAATAAAAAACAGCTATCCAAACTTTTCCTTATTTTTGAGTCATGCTTAAAAACAAAAAATTAATCCTAGTTGTTTTCTTCGGAGTTCAATTGCTTTTATTATCGCAATTAAAGCATTACCCTGAATTTGTTGAGCAATTTTACAGCAACGGACTTTACGTTTTTATTTCAAAATTAATGCGCTATACATTTGGATGGTTACCATTTTCTGTTGGAGACCTCTTTTATACTTTAGCAGGAATCTACCTCATCAGATGGCTTATAGTATATAGAAAACGTATTTTTAAAGACACCATAAACTGGTTATTAGATATTGGAGCCACATTGTCTGTAGCCTATTTTGCTTTTCACATGCTTTGGGCTTTTAATTATTACAGACAACCACTTAATAAATCATTGCAACTTGAGGCGGATTACACCACAGAACAACTGGTGACATTTACCGAACAACTGATTCAGAAATCAAATAGTTTACAGCTACAATTAGCAAAGAATGATACCATAAAAGTTGAAATACCTTATACCAAGTCTGAAATATTTGATAAAATAAAAGATGGTTATCAAAACCTTTCAAAAGTATATCCTCACTTAGAATACCACCCAAAAAGTATCAAAAAATCTATTTACAGTCTCCCCTTAACTTATATGGGATTTTCGGGTTATTTAAATCCGTTTACTAATGAAGCTCAGGTCAACGGTTTAATTTCTACCTATAAATTTCCAACAACATCTTGCCATGAAGCCGCTCATCAATTGGGCTATGCCGCTGAAAACGAAGCTAATTTTATTGGAAGTTTAGCAGCGATTCATAATGATGATATTTACTTTAAATATTCGGGTTATACGTTTGCGCTTCGCTACTGTTTAGCAGAAGTATTTAAACGCGATACAGAACTTTATGATACCATGATTTTAAAGGCAAATATAGGCATCCTAAAAAATTATCAAGAGGTACGAGAATTTTGGGAATCCTACGAAAACCCAATAGAACCTGTATTTGAAAAAACCTTTGATAGTTTCTTAAAAGCGAATAATCAATCTGCTGGCATGAAAAGTTACAGTTATGTTGTAGCGCTTTTAGTTAATTACTATGAGGATAAAGCATTATAAATTGAAACTTACTTTCTCATTGAGTGATTCGATATGCTTCTGAAATCTTTCTAATATAAGCTTCAACTGCGCTCAACCAAACAATCATGCAGAATTCAGTAAAAGTTAAAATTTGAAATTAAATTTCCCTTTAATGTTAAATTCCTATCTTTAGAATTCAATCTAACCAAGCAAAACATATGATTAAAGTACATTTACGGCTGCTCATTTTTATGTGCAGTTTTTCGCTATTTGCACAAGATTACTTTCCGAGTAATTCTGGAGTCATTGCAAATAACTCTAACTACACAGCATTTACAAATGCAACGATCCATGTCACTCCAACCGAAATTATAGACAATGCTACACTCCTTATAAAAGATGGTAAAGTTGTTAGTGTTGGAAAATCAGTAAACATTCCGAAGAACACCACAAAGATTGATTTAACTGGAAAAACCATTTACCCGTCATTTATTGATGTGTACACCTCTTTTGGCGTAGAGAAACCAAAACGTGGTGGAGATGGCCCACAATATGGGGCAAGTCGAAGTGGCTATTATTGGAATGATCATATTATGCCAGAACAAGATGTGATGGCCAGTTTTGAATACGATGCTAAATCTGCTTCTGAACTCCACAAATTAGGATTTGGAGTTGTGAACACACATATGCCAGATGGTGTTGTGCGTGGTACAGGTGCGTTAATTGCGCTTAATAGTAATGCCGATAACTCTATGCGTATCGTTGATGGAAAAACATCGCAACACTTCTCATTTAGTAAAAGTGTGCGATCACAACAACGCTATCCGTCTTCAATCATGGGAAGTATGGCTTTATTGCGTCAAATGTATGATGACTCAAAATGGTATGAAGCTGGCCATATAGACACGAAAGATTTATCACTAGAAGCCTTAAATAAAAACAAAAAATTACTTCAAATTTTTGAAGCTGGCAGTAGAGCTAATTTGATGCGAGCAGATAAAGTTGGAGATGCCTTTAAAATTCAGTATACCATTGTGGGAGGTGGTGATGAATACGAACGTATTGATGAAATAAAAGGAACTAATGCTACTATTATTCTGCCTATAGATTTTCAATTGGCGTATGATGTGGATGACCCCTTCTTAGCGAGCACATTGTCACTAAACGATATGCGTTCATGGAATCAAGAACCACACAACCCAAGACTACTAGCAGAAAATGGTATTAAATTCGCCTTAACAACACATGGTTTAAAATCGAATAAATCGTTTTCATCTAATTTAATGAAAGCTATAGAAAATGGATTATCCAAACAAAAAGCCTTAGAAGCTTTAACAACAATTCCTGCGTCCTTATTAGGAAAATCAGATGTTTTAGGAACTTTAAAAAAAGGAAGTTATGCCAACTTCTTAATAACAGATGGAGACATTTTTGAAAAGAAAACAAAACTCTACGAAAATTGGGTACAAGGTTCAGCGCATGTCATTGAAGATATTAATACTAAAGATATAGATGGTGATTATGAATTTAAACTTGAAGGTGACAGCTATAAATTAACCATCTCGAACAGTACTAGTAAAGCAGATGCTAAAATTGAGAGCAACGACAAAAATTTAGGGACTAAAACGAATTATTCAGATGATTGGTTAAACCTTACGATTAAAACGGCAGACAGTACTAAAAAAGAATATATTAGAATTGTAGCCAATGCTACAAACAGCAATGATCTTAATGGAAAAGCTATTTTACCAAATGGCAATGAGCTATCCTTTTTTGCAAATAAAACTGACACTTCGACTTCGCTTAGCGACCAAGACAATGATAAAAAGAAAGGTGGTAAAACTGACGACACACCTTTTATGAGTCCTATCACTTATCCAAACTTAGCATACGGCTTCACAGAAAAACCAAAATCGGAAACTTTATTATTCAAAAATGCCACGGTTTGGACTAATGAAAGCGAAGGAGTTTTAGAACATACAGATGTCTTAATTAAAGACGGTAAGATTTCGAAAATAGGAAAAGATCTTTCTAGCAATAATGCAACGGTTATTGATGCCACAGGAAAACATGTTACGGCTGGCATTATTGATGAGCATTCCCATCTTGCAGCATCTTCTATAAATGAAGGAGGTCAAAACTCTTCAGCGGAAGTTACCATTGAAGATGTCTTAAATGATGAAGATATTGGGATCTATAGAAATTTGGCTGGTGGTGTGACATCAATTCAAATTTTACATGGCTCTGCAAATCCTATTGGAGGACGTTCTGCCATCATTAAACTAAAATGGGGAGAATCAGCTGAAGATTTAATCTATAATAATTCTCCAAAATTCATCAAATTTGCTTTAGGTGAAAATGTAAAGCAATCTCGAAGCAGAACCAATTCGCGTTTCCCACAATCTCGAATGGGAGTTGAACAGGTTTTTGTAGATTATTTTACTAGAGCGAAAGCTTATGATGCCTTAAAGAAAAGTGGCAAACCTTACAGACATGACACAGAAATGGAAACACTTGCTGAAATTTTGAACGGAGAGCGTTTTATTTCTTGTCATTCTTACGTGCAAAGTGAAATTAATATGTTGATGAAAGTTGCTGATCAATTCGATTTTAAAATTAACACCTTCACGCATATCTTGGAAGGTTATAAAGTCGCTGATAAAATGAAAGCACATGGAGCTGGAGGCTCTACATTTAGTGATTGGTGGGCTTACAAATATGAAGTTAATGATGCAATTCCATACAATGCAGCTATTATGCACAACGCAGGCATTACAGTAGCTATAAACAGTGACGACCCTGAAATGTCGCGTCGTTTAAATCAAGAAGCTGCTAAATCTGTAAAGTATGGTGGAGTTAGCGAAGAAGAGGCTTGGAAATTTGTGACGTTAAATCCGGCTAAATTATTACATCTCGATGAGAGAGTTGGAAGTTTAAAAGTTGGTAAAGATGCCGATGTAGTATTATGGTCAGATCATCCCTTATCCATTTATGCTAAAGCTGAAAAAACAATCATTGAAGGAGTCATATATTTCGATTTGGAACGCGACAAACAAATGCGCGACGCCATTAAAAAAGAAAAAAGTGAACTTATCAATTTAATGCTTCAAGATAAAAATAAAGGCCTAAAGACACAGGCGGTAAAAAAGAAAGAAGAAAAAATAATGCATTGTGACACCATGGATTCACATCAACACTAAAAACGATTTAAAAATGAAAAACTTACATAAATTGAATAGTCTATTGTTTTTGTTGTGTATCACTGTTGGATTCGCACAACAAACTCCAGCTCCAAAGCAAACCAAAGATTTTGCTATTGTTGGAGCCACAGCTCATATAGGAAATGGAACTGTTATCGAAAACAGTATTATCGTTGTTAGTAATGGAAAAATAACGACAATTGGACCAGAAGCTTCAACTCCACTGACCAGACAAGCTATGGATATTATTGACGCTAAAGGCAAAGATGTCTATCCTGGATTTATTCTTGCTAATGGAACTCTTGGATTAGTTGAAGTTGATGCCGTAAAAGCCTCAGATGATCTTGAAGAATTGGGAACTTTTAATCCACATATTAGAAGTATTATAGCTTATAACACAGAATCTAAAATCATAGAATCTATGCGACCGAATGGAGTATTACTTGGACAAGTAGTACCAAGAGGAGGCCGTATTTCTGGGACATCATCTGTTGTACAATATGATGCTTGGAACTGGGAAGATGCTGCTATAAAAATGGATAATGGGATTCATGTTAATTGGCCGAATAGTTTTAGTCGTGGGCGCTGGTGGATGGGTGAAGACGCTGGTTTAAAACCAAATAAAAACTACACTAAACAAGTTAAAGAGCTGAACGATTATTTTACAGAATCACACAGCTTTAATAATGGAGATAAAACTGAAAGACATTTACCATATGAAGCCATGAGTGGTTTATTTGATGGCACAAAACATTTATATATTACTGTAGATGATGAAAAAGGGATTACTGACGCTGTAAATTTTGCAAAGTCGCAAGGTGTTGCCAAAATTACTATCGTTGGTGGTTATCAAGCCTCGAATATTGCTAGCTTCTTAAAACAGAATAACGTCTCTGTCTTTTTAACACGTGTTCATTCTAGACCAGAGTTAGAAGATGATGATTATGATTATGCCTATAAACAAGCAAAGTTATTAGTTGACGCAGGTGTTTTAGTCGCTCTACAACCAAGCGGACAAATGGAACGCATGAATTCTCGTAACCTTCCCTTTTATGCTGGTACAACCGTTGCACATGGCTTAACAAAAGCACAAGCCTTACAATTAATCACTCAGAATCCTGCGAAGATTATGGGAATTGATGATATGTACGGAACGCTTGAAGTTGGTAAAAGCGCTACACTATTTATTAGTGAAGGTGATGCTTTAGATATGCGTACCAATCAATTAACGCACGCCTTTATTGACGGTAGAAGTTTAAGTCTAGAAACACACCAAACAAAACTTTGGAAACGGTTTTCTAAAAAACCCAGTCAAATAGATTAATAATAAAAAAAGCGAACCTCACAGTTCGCTTTTTTTACTTTTACAAAAGTATTAATCAATTACAGTTGCTCCTTCGGGCATTGAAAACATAGCTTTATCTAATACTTTTTCAGAAAGCACTACATCTGTAAACTCAACTGTATTTCGTTTTTCTGTAGGTACATTATTTTCATAATTATACCAATCAATACTTTTAGGTATTAACAAACCATTAACTGTTTGCCAATTATTATATCTTATAAAATGGAAATCTGGACTTCCTTCTGCTTTACCAAAAGTTACTGTATACCCTAACCATTGCATATGCCCTGTTTCGGCATCGTAAAAAATCTTATACTGATCGTCTGAAGACTCACCAACTCCAGCTTCGTATGAAATTAGAATTCCTGGATATGTTTTTCCTTCAAAAACTAAAGGTTCTGTCTCTTCATAAGAAATACCATCATCACCAAAAACAAAAGGCATTCCATAGAAGTAAAACATTAAACCTTTATAAAACTGAGGTTTTCCTTTATATGCATTACCATCTTTTTCATTAATCCAAAGCGTTTCACCATCAAATCCTTGTGTATACGTTGGTGTTTCTATTAGTTCTGCTCTGGTTTTTAAATCTTTAGTTGTTTTCTCTTTCCCTGTTGGCTTAGTCATGGTAAAAGAAAGTGTATTCATTTTATTCCATTGCTCAATGTTTCCGTGTGCATTGAAAACTTTAGTAATAGATTCTGGATAAATACTTGTGATAATTTGCTCTTGTTTTACCTCATCAATAACTGTAGATTCTTGTTTTGGTTCGTTTTTACACCCTGTAATTAAAATTGCTAAGAGTAGAGTTTGTCCTATTTTTTTCATGATATGGTTTTGATTAGGTTCTTTCGACGTGAATAAATACAATACATTACAAAAAAAAGCTTCAGATAAATTCTGAAGCTTCTTAAATTATTAAACAAAGTTAAATTTAATTCACAATTAACTTCTGAACGATTGATGTGTTTCCTATCGTTAATTCCACAAAATACAAACCGCTTTCTAAACTTGAAATATCTAAAACCGAAGAGTTTCCTTCAAAATTAATAGGTTTCAAAATTGCTTTCCCTTGAATGTTGAAGATATTGACGTCTCCAATTCCAAAATTAGATGAGGCTAATTGAATGGTTACGTTTTCTTTTGCTGGATTAGGAAAGAGACTAAAACTAGTACTATCAAAACCATTTACAGATAAGGTTTCTACAAATTCAGTTTGAAACGTATTGGTGATAATAGGTTCATTAAAATCGAAATATATAGCAGCTGAATTCTCAATGATGTCACCAATAGCATAACCTGCATTTGGTTTTATTTTAAAATACACATAACCATTACTGCCTTCCTCATCATCTTGTTCGGCTGGTAAGTTGATGTTGTCAAAATACCATTCTAGATTACGATCTGTTCTCGTGACCACATAGTTATGACTTGAACGTAACATATGAAAAGTAGAAGCATCTAATTGTGTATCTAAAACATCTTCAATTCTAACATTGATAGCTTCTGCTGTACCCACATTTTGAAAACGAATGGTGTAATACAAATATTCATCTGATGCTGCAAAATCATCAAACAAAATATCTTTTCCATGGGATTCCATTTTATCGTTAGGATCGTAAGAACCGATAATTTCTTCGGTAACAGAAGATTCATTGTTCTCTGAAACTATATCATTCGAAGACGTTGTATACGTTGCCGTGGTGGTAACTAAATCACCAAGGTTCGCAGAGGTTGCTGTTTGTAAATTTACATTCACAATTATCGTTTGTTGAGGTAATAAATTAACAAAATCGAGACTAAAACCATTTGCGTTTGTTGTGGTTAAATAATTGCTACCTGTACTTATACTATTAATTGTTAAATCTTCATCTAATAGATATTCTACAGTTCCTGAAGTTGCAGATATACCTAGATTTTCAAGTATTAAATAGTTAGTGTGACTGAATCCTGGTCTTGGTGTTTCTTGGTTAATAAGATGGACTGAGACATCCTCACAAGACTGGTCATTAACGATAGGGAATTCAACTGTGATAATCTCACCTAATAGCACACTTACATCTTCAAAACTAAGTATCGAAACATCAAAGCAATCTTCGTGTTCACTATAGAAATAGTAATTGATATCAAACGTATCGGTGTCTTCATAACTTGCAATACTGAAACTTCCTGTAGAAGAGGCAACGGTATTAATAACACCGTCATTGTTGGCCTCATAGGTAAAATAACCATTAGAAAAACTAAATTCATTAGCCTCATAAACAGTATTCTCATTATCATCATAAAAAGCAGTTACGTTTATTAAACCAACATCTTCACAATTATTAAATGTTATTGTTATTTCTTCATAAACTTGAGAAGAACATAGATCGTTAAATACAGCAACACCATAATCTCCAGGTTCAGTAACAGTAAGCGTTGCACTTACTTCGCCTGAGATAGCAAACCCATTAAGAAACCATTGATAACTATCTGCATATTGTGATGCTGCATTTATTTCATAAGCATCTACATCGCATAAATTTTGATCAGGACCTAAATCAATTTCAAACTCAGCCTTCAAAGATCCAGAATCAGGTTGACCAAAATTAGTTTGACTGATATATGTAGTGCCTTCCTGACCTGAATAATTGGTTGTTAATAGAATATATATTTCATCTGATAACGCATTGGTAATCGTGAAATTTTCTACTGAAGATGCAGAATAACTACAATCGATAATATTTTGACATGTAGTGCAACCTTCAACTATTTCGTCGCATACATATTCTACCGAGTCAAAAGGCCCAAACAATACAAAATCAACATCTAAATTAGTCCCTTCTGTGCTTAATTGACTAATTTCAATTTCAATGGCTCCGCTATTATCAATTTGGAGACTATTCCAAGATGGATTTGGTGTTGAAGTCAAACAAGACATACTATAAGAACTCGGTATTCCTATAGTATTAGATGTAGTAAATTCAGTCCCATCAGAGCAAAACGGTACTGCATTCTCACAAATCAAATTGGATGAAGCTTCTCTAATGCATAAATCAAATGTGGTAGTCTCTGAAATGTCTATACGTGAAAAGACTCTGACATAATAGTTATTTCCAATGGTAAGATTTTGAACATTAGCAGATGTACTTTGTGAACAACTCAATTCTGTTAATGTACCACAAGCCCCTTCATATAACGTAAAATCTAAATCAGTAGTTCCACCTTCCATATTTAATATAGAAATAATTTGAGCTTCACCTAAGGCTGTAAAAGAAAACCACACATCGTCATTAGGTACACCAATGCAATTATCATTTAAAACACCAGAATCCGTTGCTAAAAAAATGGTGCCAGAAGCAACTATATCACAGGATAATGCATCATTAACAATAACAGGTGTTGCAGTTTCACATTCATCATTAGCAGGAGGACAACCATCTACGTCAAACAAGTTGCTACTTATGGTACAATTATTATCTTGCTCGTTAGTTACAAAGACCTTCACAGAACTTTCAAAAGAGAAAGGACCTACTTGATAAAGCCCTAATTCCGTAACTTGAAGTTTTGCTAAATCAAAATTATTTGAAATTTCTAAAGAAGTAGCATCACCCAAATTGGTTATATTAACGTCTACATAAAATACGTCAGCATCACAATCTAGATTTAAAGTGTAATTGGCTTCTGGTTGTGTGCAATTTAGTTGCTGCACATTAACTATAAAATCTAAAGTTACTCCCCAAGATTCACTGTAACAAGGGTTCGGACTTGCCTGACCAGTATCAGCTGTACCAATTCGCATTCTATGCTCGCCAATCGTTGCTGTTGATGGCACTAAAAATGAAGCCTCTATACTGTGCGGATTGGTGACTCCTGTAGACGAGTCTTGAAAAACTAACTCACTTGAATCAAATGTAAAATCATCATTGAAATCTATCCAAATGTTAGTATAATAAGAAAGTGAATGTTCATAATCTATAATCACAGTATTGTTAAGTCCTTGATAAACATTAACCGCATTTGTGGTTTGATTTTCATAGGTTAGATCACCTAAACTTGGAAAATCGGTATTACCTATAGTCACATTTCCAACTCCTTCCCCATCATTACTAGGAGGAACGGATTCACAATAACCAAAAAAGAGTTGGTAAGGTGTAGACCAAGAACTCTCATCTCCAGGTCCACATATAGATTGCAGGTGAAATTGATAACTTGTATCTGGTAATAAACCTGTAATTACATAAGGGTTTGATGTTACCTCTGCAACAAACACACCTGTTCCTAATTCAAAGCCTTCTATACCATATTCTATATTCCATGAAGTTGCTGTTCCTGTTTCTGTCCAACTAATTACAGCAGAATTTAAACTCTCACTCGTAGCAAATAATTCAATCGGTTCTACACAAGTAACCAAACTTCTAACTCTAAAATTATCTATAAATACATCGACATCTTCCTGATCGTCAACCAATCCTTCAGAACCTAAAATACCGAACTGAACATTAAGACCTGTATAAGCAGATAGATCGACTACAGGATGCTCACCAGATACAGAAACACTTGAATTTTCATCATAAGTTAAAAGTGTTGTCCAAGTTGCACCATTATCTGTTGTTATTAACAGCTGAATAGTATCGTCAGAGCCTAAGGTTCCGGCAACCGTAGAACTGCTCCAATCCATTATACCAAAATCAAAATCGACTTGAAATCCACCTCCTGATAAATCAAAATCTGGGGATAAAAGCCAATCACTTTTTGAATTTAAAAATAAATTTATTTTAAAAGCGCCAACTGTTCCATTATTAAGAAATCCATCTTCACTCCATGAGCCGCTTCCTATACTTGTTGGTCCAGTAGTAGCATCTCCACCATTAGCTTCTTCCCAACATTCTGCTGGTATTGTTGTGAAGTCTTGATAATAATCTGCGCTAATAATATCACATTGTGCACTTGTTTTATGCGTTGTTAAAAAAGCAATACACGTTCCAATAAAGAATAAAAGTAGTTTTTGTTTCATAATGAAGTACTTTGGGTTGGTTAAAGATATAAGAAAATATCAATTTCTTTTGATAATAAAAAAAGCCTCAGAATATACCTGAAGCTTTATTTATAAAATTTGTTTTCAACTTAATTCACAATTAGCTTTTGAACGGTTGAAGTGTTTCCTATAGTTAATTCTACAAAATACAAGCCGCTTTCTAAACTAGAAATATCTAAAATCGAAGAATTCCCTTCAAAATTAACAGGTTTCAAAATTGCTTTTCCTTGAATGTTGTAAATATTTACGCTTCCTGTTCTAAAATTAGACGATGCCAATTGAATGGTGACGTTTTCTTTTGCAGGATTAGGAAAGAGACTAAAACTAGTACTATCAAAACCATTTACAGATAAGGTTTCTACAAATTCAGTTTGAAACGTATTGGTGATAATAGGTGCATTAAAATCGAAATAAATGGATGCTGAGTTCTCAATTACATCTCCAATAGCATACCCTGCGTTTGGTTTTATTTTAAAATACACAAAACCATTACTACCATCTGCGTCATCTTGTTCTGCTGGTAAGTTGATATTATGAAAATTCCATTCTAAATTATTAGCTGTCCTAGTAACTACGTAATTATGGCTAGAACGTAACATTTGAAAAGTAGAAGCATCTAATTGTGTATCTAAAACATCTTCAATTCTAACATTGATAGCTTCTGCTGTACCCACATTTTGAAAACGAATGGTGTAATACAAATATTCATCTGATGCTGCAAAATCATCAAACAAAATATCTTTTCCATGGGATTCCATTTTATCGTTAGGATCGTAAGAACCGATGACTTCTTCGGTAACAGAAGATTCATTGTTCTCTGAAACTATATCATTCGAAGACGTTGTATACGTTGCCGTGGTGGTAACTAAATCACCAAGGTTCGCAGAGGTTGCTGTTTGTAAATTTACATTCACAATTATCGTTTGTTGAGGTAATAAATTAACAAAATCGAGACTAAAACCATTTGCGTTTGTTGTGGTTAAATAATTGCTACCTGTACTTATACTATTAATTGTTAAATCTTCATCTAAAAGATATTCTACAGTTCCTGAAGTTGCAGATATACCTAGATTTTCAAGTATTAAATAGTTAGTGTGACTGAATCCTGGTCTTGGTGTTTCTTGGTTAATAAGATGGACTGAGACATCCTCACAAGACTGGTCATTAACGATAGGGAATTCAACTGTGATAATCTCACCTAATAGCACACTTACATCTTCAAAACTAAGTATCGAAACATCAAAGCAATCTTCGTGTTCACTATAGAAATAGTAATTGATATCATAACTATTTGTTTCATCTAAACTTGCTATTGTAAAGCTTCCAGAAGAGGAAGTAACTGTATTTATAATGCCGTCATTATTTAACTCATAGGTAAAATATCCATTGGTAAAATTGGATTCAGTTGTATCAAAAACCATATTTTCATTATCATCATAAAATGCGCTGACTTCAATAATCCCTGTATTATCACAATCTAAAAACGAAACTACAATTTCATCTTCTGCTAGTGTTTCACAGTTATCATTATAAGCTATAACTTTGTATACACCAGACAAATTAACCTCTATTGAGCTAACATCTATTCCCGAGAATAATAATTCGCCATTATAAAACCACTCATAATTATCTGCGAAAGGTGAAGTAGCATTTAATATTACATCCTCTGCTTCATCATTACAAACATTAATATCTGGTCCTAAAGCGATGTCAAAATCGGCAGTAAGACCACCTGCGCCTTCTTCATTTATATTAGTTTGTGTTATTGAAATAGTACCAGGATCTCCACTATAATTTGTCACTAAAAGGATATAAAACTCACCTGCTTGCGCATTATCTATAGTAAAATTTTCTATGGAACTAGCTGAAAAACTACAATTTACAATATTACCAAAAGGATAAAAATCAGGGTTTTCTGAATCACTAGGGCAATTAGAGCATTCGGAAAAAACAATAGTTTCACATGCCATACCCAAAGAATCAAATGGTCCCCAAACTACATAATCAGCATCTAATAGAACATCATTAACATTTCTTTGTTCAATTTGCATGTTTATTAAACCAGAACTACCTATTTGAACAGCACTCCATGTTGGGTTTGGTGCATTATACAAACAGCCAATACTTCCAAAGCTTTCAACACCCGTTGTGTTATCAATTGTCAACACACCATCTATTGCACAAAACATACTTGTATTTTCGCACATAAATTCTGATGGTGTTTCTCTAATGCATAAATCAAAAGTTGTGGTCTCTGCAATATCATCTTGTGAATAAACTCTAATAAAATAGGTTTCACCAATAGTTAAATTAGAAACAATACTTGAATAACCTTGAGAACAATATATTTCTGTTAAAGCACCACATGTACCTTCATACAAAGTATGGTCTATACTTAACGTTCCATTTGCCAAATTAACAATTGAGATGGCGTGCTCTTCGCTTGTAGCTTCAAAAGAAAACCAAACATCGTCATTTGGTATTCCCTCACAACTATTATTTGGCAAACCAGAATCTGAAGCTAAATTTATAGTACCAGAAGTTAAAACATCACAAGATATTCCACTATTAACAGGTACAACAATCGCCGCATCACATTCGTCATTAGAAGGAGGGCAACCTAAAACTTGAATGATTGAGCTATTGACACTACAAGTTTCATCTTGGTCATTGTCCACGGTAACAATTACATCAACTAAAAAAGGAAAAGGACCTATTTGATACACTCCTGTTGATGTTACAGACGTTGTTTCTTCATTATTATTATTTGAAATTGTTAGTGAAGTGGCATCACCCAAACTCGTCACATCTACATCGATTAAAAATTGATCCCCATTCTCACAATCATTAACCACTTCAAATGTCACTCCTGGATTAATACATGTAGCACAAGAAACCGTATAATTAATACCTTGTGACACACTAGAATTACTACTTTGGCAACTCCAAGAAGCATCCGAATTAATATAAAATGAAATGGAATCTCCTGTAGATTGAAAGGTAAGTCCGCCGATATCACCTCCGTTTCCGTAATTTTCATCTTCTGCGGCATAACCTGGAAATGGTACACCATTAGAATCTAATACCACTAACTCATCCCATGCAGTTTCGAATTAAAGGTTAAATTAAGTGGCGTACCATCTGCACTTGTGTAAGTAAGTATGATTGGATCTGTTGCCCCACCATCACCGTAACAGTAGTCTTGAGTAAGTGAACCATCCCCAACACAATCAATATCAAAATTAGTTTGAAGTGTTGTTGTAAATGTAAATGGTCCTGCAAAATTAGAATATTCTTCGCCACATACCGATTGAACATAATAATCATATGCTGTGTTATTAGTTAAGTCTGTTACACTATACATTGTTTCTGTAACTCCATTAATCATGGTTCCTGTTCCTAGTGTAAAACCTGCAACACCATATTCTATATTCCAAGAAGTTGCTGTTCCTTGTTCTTCCCAGCTAATATCTGCCGAAGTAAAGTTTAAATTATTAGCATTAAGCGCTATGGGTTCGAAACAAGTAATTAAATTCCTCACTCTAAAATTATCGACAAATACTTCTACATCTTCAATATCATCGACTTCGCCTTCTGAAGCTAATATTCCAAATTGAACAGTTTCGCCACTATAGGCCGTTAAATCAATAATAGGATGTTCACCTTCAACAGATACCTCCGAGTTTTCATCATAAGTTAATAGCGGTATCCATGTTGTACCACCATCATTGGTTAATAACAATTGAACCGTATCATCAGATCCCAACGTACCTGCAGTGGTACTACTATCCCATGCCATGATGCCAAAATCAAAATCTACTTGAAAAGGACCACCTGACAAATCAAACTCGGGAGAAAAAAGCCAATCACTTTTATTAGCTAAGTATAGGTTGATTCGGTAAGCACCACTAAGCCCATTATTTAAAAATCCTTCTGCCAACCAAGATCCCGATCCTATATCCATAGGTCCAGATTCAGCATCTCCACTATCTGCTTCTTCCCAACATTCATTAGGTATTACAGAAAAGTCTTCATAATAATTTGGGGTAACGATATCACATTGCGCTGAAGCAATCATCGTAAGAAATAGTGTAATAAAAAATAAAAGTAGTTTTTGTCTCATGTTTAGTTATTTGGGTTGCCTAAAGATATAAGAAAATATCAATTTCTATTGCTAATACAAAAAAGCTTCAGAATATACCTGAAGCTTTAGTTAAAAACTTGTTTTCAACTTAATTCACAATTAACTTCTGAACGATTGATGTGTTTCCTATAGTTAACTCTACAAAATACAAGCCGCTTTCTAAACTTGAAATATCTAAAACCGAAGAGTTTCCTTCAAAATTAATAGGTTTCAAAATTGCTTTTCCTTGAATATTGAAGATATTGACGTTTCCAGTTTCAAAATTAGATGATGCCAATTGAATGGTGACGTTTTCTTTTGCTGGATTTGGGAACATGTTAAAGCGAGTGACATTAAATTCATTTAAACTTAAAGCTACTGAACTTTCAAGATAATCTGGAATAGTATTGTCATTGGTATCATCGTCTGTTGGATCTCCGTTATCATTATAATCTTCGTCTATCGTTAAAATGCCATCACCATCATCGTCGTCATCTAAATAATTTTCTATCTCGTCATTATCTGTATCTACAAATTGGTGTATTGTGTTATTAGATCGTCCTAAAACAATATTAATTTCATCTATAGTTGCAACGTTATCGCCATCATCATCACTGTCTAAATAATTCGGAATCCCATCATCATCAGTATCATCATCTTCTAAATCACCGTTATCATTCAAATCTTCATCGCTATCAATAACACCATCTTCATCAGTATCTGTACAACTGAATTCCTCTACAATTATATGAGTAATGCTAGAACACCCAAAATCTGAAGAATATAACATAACTGCATATTCACCAGGTTCTGTTACCGTAAGTGAAGGTAGGTTTGCGCCTTGTATAGTATTCCCATTAAAATCCCATTCAAAATAATTATCAAAACCAGACAATCCTGTTTCCAATACCAAAGTGCCGCCTGTGCAAAAGCTATAATTACTTTCCATATATATTTCTGGCAACGTATTTACATAAATATCAAAATTAGTAAGCGCAAAGCAGCCACTTGATCCTTCAACTCTAACATAAATAGTTTGTGGATTACTTACGTTTGTAAAATTAGTTGGATCTAATGGAGCAAAATTACCCAAGGCATCAGCTTCATTTATAAAATAAGATAGCGTAAAGGACTCTCCTGACGGATTTATTTCACCCTCGTTTAGTGTTAGATCAAAATCGGTAATTCCATCATTATCATCATCGCAAAGCATAATATCACTTGGAGTTCCCATAGCACCAAAAGGATTTGGTAAAACACGTATGGTTAATGTGGTGTAATCAACACAACCTGTATTAATATCAGTCACTACAACAAATAAAGTTTGTGGATTAGCTCCATATCCATTTATAGAACTATTGGTATATGCTGTTGGATTTGTAATAACATTAGTCTGTGCTTGTGCATCTGCATTGGTTTCATAATAAGTTACGGACCAATCTGTATTACCATTGGTAATCTCAGCATCTTTTACAGTTAAATCGAATACAGCAATTTCATCATTCGTAGAATCATCACATAATGAAAGTGCAGTTGGAAATACAGCTACCGGTATAGGATTAACCACAAGATTTACTGTTGATAAAGATCTGCAACCTAAAAAACCATCAGCCGCTGCATCAATATCTTCTACTCTAATAATTAAAGTTTCGCCGGCAGAGTTATAAGAATTCACTACTGAGTTAATCGCTTGGTTGGCGTCTGCAGTACTCGTGTAATAACTTATTACGAACCCGTCTCCTAGACCAAATGAAGCTGATAAGTCATCTAAATTAAAGTCTGCCGTACCATCTGTAGATGAATTATCACAAGCCATAATAGTTTGTGGGTCTATTACAGTTGCTTCTTCATACAAATTTAGAACTACAAGTTGAGAAAACGCTACAGATCCACATTGATTATAAAATGCTGCAACTTGATAAACATCAGATTGTGTAACTACAAGCGAAGAAGACGTTTCTCCAAACATTTCAAAACCATTCCTATACCAAATAAACCCATCTGCTAATGGCGAGTTGGTTTCTATTGTGACGGAACCAAATCCACACAAGTTTGCTTCCACTGGTGTTTCAGGATCAGAATCTGTATCGCTAAAAAAAACGTCGTTACTTATTATCTCCGCTGTAAATTCTGACGTATTAATCACTACTAAGGTGAGTTCAGTAGTAGCAAAATTTCCCGTAGCATTAGCTTCTAATCGTACATATAGCGTCTGAAACCAACTAATTATATTTATGTAGGAACCGTTTATCGCATTAGTGCCGTTGGAAGCATCACTCTGCGTTTCGTGATATGTTATTGTAAAATCTATTGCACTTTGGGCTCCAAAAACTTGGGCATCTGCATAAGTTAAATCGAATAAAGCAAAACCATCATTGTCATCATCACAAACCTGTAAAGGGTCTGGCTGATAAGCCACCTGAGCAAATGAAATTGTGTTGATTGTTAAGAATAGAAATAGGTAAAGTAGTTTTTGTTTCATAATAGGTTAAATTTGTATCTCTCAAATATAGATTAAATAATATTGTAATGAGTAAATCCATCTCTAGCGTTCAAAATCTATTAATAAAACTGTTTATTTAGCTAAGAGAAAAAATATGACAGCGTAGAGCGTCTAGACCATTTTTAATTGAAGAAAAATGCAAATGATCATTTGTCATAAAAAGGAATAATGAGCTGAAACAATTTTGTTTTTACTTGTTTTGCTTTAGGAAAGCAAAGGGCAATAAGTGAGTCGATATACCACTGAAATAGCATAGTCTATCCGTAATAACCGTTAATTTTCAAAACTCTTTAATGTCTTCTTTTTTTTCATCAGAATTGTATAAAGGTTCAACATTAAAGTGTTCAGAACGTTTTCTTTTATAATAGTCCTTATTCCTAAGTTGTTTACGCATAAATTTTGGTTTATTAAAAACTTCATAAACCTTTAAAGTATTGTTTATCCCTACTTTAGAATTAATTTCTAATTCTATTTGATTTATTAAATTATAAATTTCATCAGCATATTTTAAACTCATGGTCCTATGCGACGCAAATTGTGTTTTACTCTCATAAACCACCCAATACATTTCTTTAGTCTTTAAATAAAGTTGATTAGATTTTCTTTTAGAGAATGCCAAGGAATCAATAGTATTCTTAGGAACAATTCTAATAGGATCACTTTCAATATTAAGGCTCACAGTTTTAAGGCCATTTGCTTTCAAATCTCTTTTTTCTAAGTACATTACAATCCAATGTCTACCAATTCTGGCTTGTACAACGTAATTACCAATAGTTAGATGTTTTAAATTAATCTTTGCATTTGTATTATGCACCTCAATAGTCTCAAAGTAATCTGTATTTAATATGTCGACTTCCTTTATCTTTTCATGTTCTGTAGCTAGTATTAAACTATCACCACTTTTATTCAGTTTTTGTACTAATTTAAATTTTCTGGCTGCAGAACTTGTATTTTTTTGAAATGTAATACCCTGACCATAAGAAAATAGGGTTACCAACATTAATATAAATAAACTATAATCTTTAACCATTATCAACATTTATTTGTGCTCACTACAATATTAATTATATTTATGTTGAAGCGTAGTCGCTATCGGTTCAATTCTTAATGCAATGAAGTTTAAATGATCACATCAAACAGCAATTATTGTTCTTTTATTTAGGATAAAACACTCATTTAGAATTTCAACTTTGTAAAATTAACTCCACATCATATAGATTTAAAATCGAACATTAAAATTATCATTTTTTAGTATCCCAAACCATTAAGTCACTTTGTAGATTAGCTACCTTAACAAATGTTGTTGCTCAAATATTAAGAATTGAAAACGGTAACATAGTTTTTATTTTATAATAGGTTAAATTTGTATCTCTCAAATTTAGATTAAATAATATTGTAATGAGTAAATCCATCTCCAGCGTTCAAAATCCGTTTGTAAAACAACTTGTGCTGCTCAAAGAAAAATCGAGACAACGTAAAAAGTCTGGACAATTTTTAATTGAAGGAAAACGTGAATTATCATTAGCTATTAAAGGCGGTTATAAAATAGATACCTTATTATTTTATCCTGAATTATTTTCGGAAAGCGAAGCTAATGCCTTATCGCAATATGAAATTGAATGCATTGAAATTTCAAAAGACGTATTTCAAAAATTAGCACATCGAGATACCACTGAAGGTGTCATTGCTGTTGTAAATTCAAAAAAACACACACTCGAAGATTTAAAACTCACATCTAAAAACCCACTAATTTTGGTGGCAGAAGCCCCTGAGAAACCAGGAAATATTGGAGCATTATTACGTACGGCAGATGCCGCAAATGTAGATGCTGTAATTATTGCGAATCCAAAATCTGATTTATACAACCCTAACATCATTCGTTCTAGCGTTGGTTGTGTGTTTACTACTGAAATTGCTATGGCAAGCTCGGAGGACGCTATTGCTTTTTTGAAGAAATACAATTTCAATATTTATTCTGCCATTTTACAAGAATCCGAACCTTACTATTCACAAGATTATACGTTACCTACAGCTATAGTTGTTGGCACTGAAGCGACGGGATTAACTGAAGAATGGAGAGCAGCTGCTACTAAAAATATCAGCATTCCTATGCAAGGAGTTATTGATTCTATGAATGTTTCTGTTGCTGCAGGAATTCTTATTTTTGAAGCGAAACGACAGCGTGATTTTAAATAAATAAAAAACTTCAGTTGGAGTGATTTTCGAAGTCTGAGAAAATTGTATCGAGAACTATTGTTACTACGAAGCTTCTCGATACAAAATATCAAAAAGGAAATTTCACTCGAAGTGACGAAAACACACATAAACTATTAAAATGACAGCACAAACCCTATTCTATATTATCCTAGCCATCATTATCATCAACTTTATAGTTGATAAAGTACTCGATGCTATAAATGTCAAACATTATAATGACCCAATTCCTGAAGAATTAAACGACGTGTATGATGCTCAGGAATACAAAAAATCACAAGCCTATAAAGCTGTTAATTATAAATTTGGACTAAAAACATCCGTATTTTCTTTCGCGCTAACGTTAGGTTTTCTGCTTTTGGATGGTTTTGAATATGTTGATAACATCGCTAGAAGTTATTCTGAAAACCCAATTATCATCGCTTTAATTTTCTTCGGTGTTATTATGATTGCTAGCGATATTATAACCACACCATTTGGTTATTATAAAACTTTTGTCATTGAAGAAAAATTCGGTTTTAATAAAACCACCCGAAAGACATTCATACTAGACAAATTGAAAGGCTTACTTATCACGGTTTTTCTTGGAGGTGGCATTATTGCACTTATCGTTTGGTTTTATCAAGTTACCGGAAATCAATTTTGGTTATATGCTTGGGGAATTGTTACCATCTTCACAGTGTTTATGAATATGTTTTATTCTAAACTTATTGTGCCACTATTCAATAAACAAACTCCTTTAGAAGATGGTGAATTAAGAACTAAAATTTCAGCCTATGCAGAATCCGTAGGTTTTAATCTCGAAAAAATATTTATCATCGATGGTTCAAAACGAAGCACTAAAGCTAATGCCTATTTCTCAGGTTTTGGAAGCGAAAAACGTGTCACACTTTATGACACCTTGGTCAACGATTTAGACGATGAAGAAATTGTTGCGGTTTTAGCACACGAAGTTGGGCATTATAAAAAAAAGCATATCATTTTTAATTTAGTAACCTCTATCCTACTCACCGGGTTAACACTTTTTATTTTATCGATTTTTATTTCAAATCCGCTTTTATCACAAGCCATTGGAGTTGAAAAACCAAGTTTCCATGTTGGACTCATTGCATTTAGTTTACTCTACTCGCCTATTTCAGAAATTACAGGATTAATCATGAATTATGTGTCTCGTGTTTTTGAATATCAAGCTGATGATTACGCTAAGAACACTTATAGAGCAGAACCTTTAATAACATCATTAAAAAAACTATCTAAAAATAGCTTAAGTAATTTAACACCTCATAAGGCTTATGTCTTTATGCATTATTCACACCCTACGCTTTTAGAACGTGTTAAAAATTTAAAATCCTAAATTCACAAAACAATAACATAATACCCTTTCATTTTTTATAACTTTGAGTAACCAAAAAAAACAAAAAATCATGACAGAGTTAAAAAATAGAAAAGCAATAATAACTGGAGGAAGCAGAGGCCTTGGAAAAGCAACCGCAATCGCATTTGCAAAAGAAGGCATTGATGTCGCTATTACAGGAAGAAATGACGAGGCTTTAAAAGCAACTGTTGCCGAATTAAAAGAATTTGGTGTCAATGCTATTTATGCGTCTTTTGATGTGAGCAACTATGAAGAGGTTCAGAAAAACATTAAATCTTTAATTGACACTTTAGGTTCTATAGACATCTTAGTAAACAATGCTGGTATTGCAGCTTTTGGTAGCTTAAATGATATGCCTGTAAGTCAATGGAGCCAAATTATACAGACCAATGTTATGGGTATGTATTATGTTACTAAAGAGGTTCTTCCTTATTTAATAGATCAAAATGAAGGTGATATTATTAACGTATCTTCTACTGCTGGTTTAAATGGTAACGCTACAACATCTGCCTATTCAGCTTCAAAATTTGCAGTAATTGGCATGTCGCAATCCTTAATGAAAGAAGTTCGAAAAAATAATATTAGAGTTTGCACACTAACACCAAGTACCATTGCATCAGACATGTCAATAGAATTAGGTATTGCAAATAAAGACTCTGAAGACAGTGTTTTACAACCCGAAGATTTTGCCGAATTAATTGTATCTGGTTTAAAATTACCACGTAGAGCTATGATGGCAAATGCCTCTTTATGGTCTACTAATCCGTAATTTTAGTTTCAAATTAAAATAAGTTATACAAAACCTGCATTAATTGTGGGTTTTGTTGTTTTATAAACTTAAAGTAGTTGTAATTATTAAAAAAAACATATAACATTGTAGTTATTCTAATACTCAGAAGATTGAAAAAAATTCTAGTTTTACTTTTACTGTTTAATTTTCTACCAGGAGTTACACAACCCAAAGCGAACTGTGAGGATATATTAAAAATGGAGTTAAACCTCGATCCAAGCTCTGATAATTTAATTAAATTATTTGAGAGTTTTTCTTTATTCAAAAATTGTGGTTTCGACGATACTGATGTAGAATTTTTATCTAACAGTCCTATTATAGGAACATTAATAGTCCAATTAGCATCAGAGAAGAAAACAGATTCAATACTTACATATCAAACTTTATATGATAAATTAATACTTATAAAAGATTCGGAAGACTATAAGAATAATAAACCTTTTATAACGACTTCATTGACTTTAGAAAAGCGACCAGCAGATATTTCAAACTGGGAAGATGATAAATTACTCTTACAAAAGCTTCAAGTCTCAGAAGATTTTATAAATGCATTTTACAAGTATCTTAAAGAACATTCTAACCCAAACAAGACCTACAAAGACGTATTTACTACATTTAGAGATAAGGAAATTCCAAACAAAAATATTCCGAAAACAGAACTTAAAAGCTTATTCAAAAACGCAGGAAATGTTAATTACGAAGAGATATTAAAAGAATCTATAAAGTTACAGAAACCTCTTCTGCTCTATTTTACAGGTTACGCATGTGTTAATTGTAGAAAAATGGAACAGAATACATTTTTAGATGTATCTATTCAAGAAAGACTTAAAAATGATTTTCATTTTGTGAACTTATACGTGGATGATCAATCGATTTTACCAGAAGATGAATGGACACTATTAGATCACAATGGGAAAACAATTAAAAGTATTGGTCAAAAACACTCTAATTTACAAAGAACAAAATTCAGTTCTAATAGTCAGCCATACTTCGTGTTAATTGACGAGCACGGAATCATAATAGCTAAAATGAGCTATACAAATGACAAAGAAATATTTAAAAATTTTCTAAATTCTGCAAATTAAATAATAAGTAAGCTTATGATTAGTAATTACCAAGATTAACTAATGAACCATTTTAATAAATATAATTGATTTCCTAAATTTACCTATAAAAAACTATTGCTCATTAAAAACCAATTCACTACTTTAGTTCTATGACTGATGAAGCTATAGAAAAAGAAAATAAAGCCATTGCCAAAGCTTACAAAGAATTACTAAAAGTAAGTTACCAGACTTTAACGACAGACGATAAAAAATTAATTCGACACGCCTTTGAAGTCGCTGTTGATGCCCACAAAGATCAACGACGTAAATCTGGTGAAGCTTATATTTTTCACCCTATTGCTGTGGCCAAAATTGTAGCTCAAGAAATTGGTATGGATGCCACATCAATTGCTGCAGCTTTACTCCATGATGTCGTTGAAGACAATCCGGATTACACGATTGACGACATGGAGCAATTGTTTGGAGAAACAGTTGCTAGAATTGTAGATGGACTCACCAAAATCTCTTCGTTAAAAAAAGACATGGATGTGTCTTTACAGGCAGAGAACTTCAGAAAAATGCTACTCACTCTAAATGATGACGTTAGAGTAATTATTATTAAGATTGCAGACCGTTTGCACAATATGCAAACTATGGATTCCATGCGGTCGGACAAGCAAGTTAAAATCGCTTCCGAAACCTTATACATTTATGCTCCATTAGCACATAGAATTGGACTTTACAACATTAAAACAGAACTCGAAGACCTAGGCTTAAAATATACTGAACCAGAAGTTTACAATGATATTC
This sequence comes from Winogradskyella helgolandensis, assembly GCF_013404085.1. NCBI lineage: Bacteria > Pseudomonadati > Bacteroidota > Flavobacteriia > Flavobacteriales > Flavobacteriaceae > Winogradskyella > Winogradskyella helgolandensis. Next base: position 4,011,670 of record NZ_JABFHO010000001.1, read on the forward strand.
TAGGTAAAATACAAGACAGTAAGGAAGATCAAGATGCTTATATTAAAGCTTTTTCTAAAGTGATTGAAGACTCACTTAATAAAGAAGGATTAAACTACGAAATCAAAGGTCGACCAAAATCTATTTTTAGCATTCGTAGAAAAATGGTGAAACAAGGGGTTTCTTTTGATGAAGTCTATGATAAATTTGCCGTTCGTATTGTCTATAAATCGGATATTGCTAACGAGAAATTCTTAGCCTGGAAAATATATTCTATAGTAACAGATCATTTTACACCTAATCCTATTCGACTAAGAGATTGGATTTCTTCTCCAAAATCTACAGGATATGAAGCGCTTCACATTACTGTAGTTGGCCCAAAAAGTCGTTGGGTAGAAGTTCAGATTAGAAGTGACCGGATGAATGAGATTGCAGAAAAAGGTTATGCTGCACATTATAAATACAAAAACGCCGATGTCAAAGAAGACAATCTCGATTTATGGATTAACCGCTTACAAGAAGCTTTAGAAAATAATGAAGCCGATGCAGTTGATTTTGTTGAGCAATTCAAATTAAATTTATATTCTAAAGAGATTTTTGTCTTTTCGCCAAAAGGTGATTTAAAATCGCTTCCTAAAGGAGCTACGCCACTCGACTTTGCATTTAGCATTCATACCGAAATTGGACTAAAAACACGTGGAGCTAAAGTCAATGGTAAGTTGATGCCTTTAAGTCATGTATTACAAAGTGGTGACCGTGTAGAAATTATGACATCGGATAATGCGAAACCTAATGTTAACTGGCTAGATTATGCTACAACCGCAAGAGCGCGTAGTAAAATTAAATCTGCATTAAACGAAGACACTAAACTCATAGCAGAAGAAGGAAAAGAGATTTTAAGACGAAAGTTAAAGCAGCTTAAAGTTACACTGAATGAAAGTTCTATTAATGAATTGGTGAGTTATTTTAAACTTAATACCTCTTTAGATTTATTCTATCGTGTTGGAATTGGTAGTATAGACAACACCAAATTAAAAGCATTTGCGTCATCGCGTAGTAATGCTTTTATGAGTTACTTTAAAAATAAGATTTACAAACCATCCGTTTCAAAAGATATTCATAAAGAAGAAATCACTTCTAAATATGACATGCTGGTTTTTGGTAAAGAAGAAGAAAAACTCAACTATACCTTAGCTAATTGTTGTAACCCTATTCCAGGTGATAAAGTTTTTGGTTTTCTAACTATTAACGATGGTCTAAAAGTCCACAAAACAAATTGCCCTAACGCAGTGAGTTTACAATCTAACTACGCATATAGAATTATGCAAGCCAAATGGATAGATTCCTCACAACAAGTATATACATCGCAGATACTCTTATCTGGTATTGACAATTTGGGACTTGTAAACGATATCACAAAACTCATTTCGGGCAATATGCATGTAAACATGAAGAGTATAAGTTTCTCTAGTGACGACGGTATATTCACTGGTAAGATAACAGTTCAGGTTAAAAATCAAGCAATGCTTAAAAAGCTCATTGATAAGCTTAAAAAAATTAATGGAATTGACAAAGTATCACGAGCATAAAGGTTATTAACTATTATTCGAAACTTGTTCATTTCTTTCGCTTTTAATCGTCTTTTTTATAATCCATATCCTATAAAATTTGTGTAAATTTGCTCCTTAATTATGAATGTAACCACAGAAGAAAGTAATCAGGAAATTGTAAAACGTGTATTTACACAATTCCTTGAAGATAAAGGTCATAGAAAAACACCTGAGCGCTACGCTATACTTCAAGAAATTTACGATAACAAAGAACATTTTGATATTGAATCCTTATATATCAAAATGAAAAACAAAAACTATCGTGTAAGTAGAGCAACGCTTTATAACACCATTGAATTACTATTAGAATGCGCCTTGGTCCGCAAACATCAGTTTGGTCAAAGTCAGGCACATTATGAAAAATCGTATTTTGATAAAAATCACGATCATGTAATTCTTACAGATACAGGAGAGGTCATAGAATTTTGTGACCCACGCATTCAATCCATCAAAAAAACCATTGAAGAGGTTTTTGATATACAGATAACTAATCATTCATTATATTTTTACGGTAATCGTAAAAAAGACGACTAACTCAATTTTAAAATGGCAGTAGATTTACTACTTGGATTACAATGGGGAGATGAAGGCAAAGGAAAAATTGTCGATGTATTTACCTCTAAATACGATATTATTGCACGCTTTCAAGGTGGCCCAAATGCAGGTCATACTTTAGTGTTTAACGGTAAAAAACATGTTTTACATACCATTCCATCAGGTATTTTTCACGAGGACAAAGTGAATCTTGTCGGAAATGGTGTTGTTATCGATCCTGTTATTTTCAAAAAAGAGCTAGATAAGTTAGAAGAGCAAAATGTAGATTATAAAAAATCGCTTTGTATTTCACGTAAAGCTCATATTATTTTACCTACACACCGTTTATTGGATGCTGCAAGTGAAGCTTCAAAAGGAAAAGCAAAAATTGGTTCTACTCTAAAAGGTATTGGTCCAACTTACATGGACAAAACAGGTAGAAACGGTATACGTGTTGGTGATATTGAATTAGCTGATTTTAAAGACAAATACAGAGCTTTAGCAGATAAGCACGAAGCAATGATTGAATTTTACAACGTCGATATTCAATATGATTTAAAAGAATTAGAAGCTGATTTCTTTGAAGCTATCGAAACTTTAAAATCATTAAAATTTATTGACTCTGAAGAATTTATTCACCAAGCTCAACAATCTGGAAAATCCATTCTAGCTGAAGGTGCTCAAGGGTCTTTATTGGATATTGATTTCGGAACGTATCCTTTCGTTACTTCTTCTAACACAACAGCGGCAGGTGCATGTACAGGATTAGGCGTTGCACCAAACCAAATTGGTGAAGTGTTTGGAATTTTTAAAGCCTATACAACTCGTGTTGGTTCTGGTCCTTTCCCTACAGAATTATTTGACGAAGATGGAGAAACCATGGGACGTGTTGGTATGGAATTTGGAGCAACAACAGGTAGATCTAGACGTTGTGGCTGGTTAGATTTAGTAGCCTTACGTTATGCTTGTCAAGTTAATGGTGTTACACAATTAATTATGATGAAAGGTGATGTCCTTTCAGGATTTAAAACCTTAAAAGTATGTACAGCTTACAACTATAAAGGTGAAACGATTACGCATTTACCATATAATATAGAAGAAGAAAATGTTACTCCTATTTACACAGAAGTAAAAGGTTGGGCAGCAGATTTAACAGGAATGACGGAAGCATCACAACTTCCAGAGAACCTTAATGGTTATGTTGAATTCTTAGAAAAAGAACTAAATATTCCTATTACAATTGTATCTGTAGGTCCAGATCGTAAACAAACAATTATCCGTAAGACGGTATAATTAGACTTAAATAACGTATTGGTTTTTTTGTGAAATTTAGAGTAAAGATTTATAGTCTTAGCTTTAAACTATTTCACAAAAAAACCAATATTTTTATCTACTATTATACTTGGTAAGCTATGCCGTTCTGTTAAAAAAAACGTTAACACACACTAAAGCAAATCTAATAAGTGTTATTTTGTAAAAAATATATGTCTTTGAAACGATTTAAACAGCTTCTATTTCTCATTTGCCTCCTGTCTGTCTTTTTTAGCTTTGGGCAAGAAAAGCAAAAAATAACGGTAAAATATTCTGGGAGTACATCAACCTCTCCTGATATTAAAGATGGTGCCTTAGTATTTCTTAGAGATAAGTCTCAACAAGTCCATTTTATTCATAAAGGAGCAGATCTTTTTTGCGATAAGGCCATTTATTATGAAGACCAAGACTTTATAGAAGCCTTTAGCAACGTCGTAATGAAACAAGGCGACTCTATCAATATGGTTGCTAAATATTTAGAGTATAGCGGAAAATCTCAATTGGCCATTGCCAGAGGTAACGTTGTTTTAACAGAACCGCAATCCGTTCTTAAAACCGATACCCTTTATTTTGATAGACTAAAGCAGCAAGCTTATTACAACACTAAAGGCACGGTTGTAAGAGATACATCGGGAACTATTACAAGTCAAATTGGAAGGTATTACATGAATTCTAGTAAATACCAATTTGTAAAAGATGTAGTTCTTGTTAATCCGAAATATACTTTAAACACAGAACGTCTCGATTTCTTTACAGAAAATGGATTCGCTTATCTTTTTGGCCCTTCGACAATCGTTGGAGAAGCGAGTAAAATTTATTCAGAACGTGGATTTTACGACACCAATAATAATATAGGACATTTTCAACGGAATGCTAAAATCGACTATGACAATCGCACTATAGAAGGAGATAGTTTATATTTTGATCGCGATAAAAGCTTTGCTTCAGCAACAAATAATATTACAGTGACCGATACACTTAATAAAAGTATTGTAAAAGGTCATTATGCCGAAGTTTGGCGCGCAAAAGACTCCATGTACATCACTAAACGCGCTTTAGCGATTACCGTTCAAGATAATGATTCAATTTACATCCATGCAGATACCTTAATGGTAACTGGCAAACCCGAAAATCGTATTACGCGCGCATTCTACAATGCCAGATTGTATAAAAGTAATATGGCAGGTAAAGCAGATTCCATACATGTGAATCATAAAGAAGGGTTAACACAATTAATTAACCTAGATAGGTTTAGTTCTACTGATGTTTTTGCTACCAAACGAAAACCTATACTTTGGAATATTGGAAACCAAATGACAGGTGATACGATCCATTTAATTTCAAATCCCAAAACAGAGCAATTAGATTCCTTAAAAGTGTTTGAAAATGCATTTTTAATAAATAAGGATACTATAAGTAACGATGCCTTCAACCAAATCAAAGGACTTCGTTTAATTGGATTATTTAAAGATAATGAACTTAATACTGTAGATATCATTAAAAATGCTGAAACCATTCGCTATTTAAGAAATGACGAAGGCGAATTAATAGGTATTCAAAAGTCAAAATCGGGTAGTATCAATGTTCAAATTATAGAACAAGCTATAGACGAAGTACGTTTTATAAATCAAATTGACGGTAATATTTTTCCAGAGTCCGACTTTCCAAAAAGTGGCAGAAAATTGAGAGACTTCGATTGGCGTGGAGATGAGCAACCACTCTCAGTTGAAGATTTATTTAAAGATGACCCGCCTTTAGATTTACCAATAATTAAAGGATTACTCGATTATGTTCCTCCAGAAGAGTTTATTGACGATAGTGTTACGGAACGCATAGAAGAAGCCGGAAAAGCAACTCCAGAAAAAGAGAATAAAGCAGCACGAAACCTTCCTAAAAAGACAGAAGTAAAACCATTAGAATCTTTAACCAAAAAGGCAGACTCTACAAAGGCAAATCCTTTAAAACAAGTCATCAAAAACGAAGGTCAATAATTGAAAAACGAGTTTCTAAAATACCAAGCTCAGACGACGCCACATCCTTTAGCGATGGAAATTAGTCACGCAAAAGGATGCTATATTTATGATTCGAAAGGCAAAGCTTATCTCGATTTTGTAGCAGGAGTTTCTGCTTGTAGTTTGGGGCATTCACACCCTAAGGTTGTTTCAGCAGCAAAAGAACAGTTAGATAAATACCTTCATGTAATGGTTTATGGAGAATACATCCAAAAACCCGCATTAGAATTAACAAAGTTAATAGCAAAGCATTTACCTGAGCCTTTAGAATCCACATACCTCGTAAATTCAGGAACAGAAGCTATAGAAGGTAGCTTAAAGCTAGCAAGACGCTTTACAGGTCGATCCGAAATTATTGCTGCGAAAAATGCTTATCATGGTAACACGATGGGCTCATTAAGTCTAATGGATTATGAAGAACGCAAACAACCGTTTCTGCCATTAATTCCTGATATAAAACATATTGAATTTAATTCGGTAACAGACTTAGAAAAAATCACCAATAATACTGCAGCAGTTATTCTTGAGACTATTCAAGGAGGAGCAGGCTTTATCGAACCTACCAACAACTACTTAACTAAAGTACAGAAGCGTTGTAATGACGTTGGTGCCGTTTTTATTCTCGATGAAATCCAACCTGGAATTGGTAGAACTGGAAAATTATTTGGGTTCGAAAACTATAACTGCCAACCAGATATTGTTGTTACAGGCAAAGGTTTAGGAGGCGGTTTACCTATTGGTGCATTTACGGCGTCTAAACCCATGATGGATTGCTTAAGCGACAATCCTAAACTTGGCCATATTACCACTTTTGGTGGCAATCCAGTAATTGCAGCCGCAGCTTTAGCGACTTTAAAAGAAATTACAGAGACTAATCTCATGTCTGAAGCTTTAGAAAAAGAGCAATTAATTAGACAACATCTTCAGCACAAACACATCAAAGAAATTAGAGGTCGTGGTTTAATGTTAGCCGCATTTACCGACAATGCAGAGCTTACAAACCACGTAATTTTAACAGCTCAAGACCAAGGCTTAATCTTATTCTGGTTACTTTTTGAACCCAAAGCCATCCGAATTACGCCTCCTTTAACCATTTCTCATGATGAAATAATAGCAGGATGTCGTGTTATAACTTCAATACTAGACAAAATTTAATTTTGTTTAACCACACCCAACATGCTGTAATTCAATCTTTTAAATACCATAACATAAATAATAATTTGAATGTTAATTAATTTGTTAAGAACATTAGTTTAAAAACCTATGTAACGGATAGGATAACTGTAATTTTATTTCAGCGAACCATTGAACTTTTTATGCAATACAGTCAAGACGACGAAAACTTCCCTCTTACTCGATTTGAATCGATGTTAAAGACCAATAATATATTGTTCTTTGATTCTAACGAGTTCGAAAATATCATTCACCACTATTTAGAAAATGGTAAGATTGCGTTATCTAAACGCGCCATTAAATTAGGTTTAGAACAACACCCTACATCTATTAATCTAAGATTATTTCAAGTTGAAATATTAGTGATTGAAAACAAGTTTAAAGAAGCAGACGATTTATTAGATAGACTTCATGATATTGAACCTACCAATGAAGAAATTTATATCCAAAAAGCAAATGTATTATCTAAACAAGATAAACATCAACAAGCTATAGATACGTTACTTATTGCAATAGAACTTTCACACACACCAGAAGATGATGCTGATTTATATGCCTTAGTTGGCATGGAGTATTTGTTTTTAGATCAGTTTGAAAATGCTATAGAATATTTTCAAAAATGCCTAGAAAGTGACACTTCAGATTATTCTGCACTTCATAATATTGTGTATTGTTATGATTTTCTAAATCAGAATTCAGAAGCTATAGACTATTTGAATACGTTTTTAAACACGAATCCGTATTGTGAAGTTGCTTGGCATCAATTAGGAAGACAGTATTATACTATTAAAGATTACGTAAAAGCAAATACAGCATTCGATTTCGCGATTATTTCAGATGACACGTTTGTTGGTGCTTACATTGAAAAAGGTAAAGTTTTAGAAAAATTAAAACAATACGACGAAGCCATTGACAACTATAAAATCACCTTAGCATTAGAGGACCCAACCTCCTTTGCCCTTTTGCGAATTGGTCAATGCTATGATAAACTCGGTCAAGATGAATTAGCCATTCAGTTTTTCAAAAAAACAATAGACGAAGATCCTTTACTTGATAAAGGGTGGGTTGCAATAACCAAATTTTACACGAAGCGTCTTAACTACCAAAAAGCACTTTACTACATTAATAAAGCCGTTATTATTGACGGTGAAAATGTTAGTTATTGGAAATTATATGCCACTGTAAATAAACGATTAAATTTACTTGAAGAAGCTGAACGTGGTTACAAACGTGCTTTAGATCTAGGGAATTACGAATTAGATACATGGTTAAGCAGATCGGACGTTTTAATAACTTTAGGAGAATACGACGCTGGCATCTATAATTTGCTGCAAGCTTCAGAATTTTACCCGGAAAATGCAGAAGTAGAATACCGGTTAGCTGGTCTCTATTTCACCCTTCATCAATCTGAAGAAGGCCGTTTTCATCTTAAAAACGCAACCCGACTTAATATTGATTACAACTTTATTATTTCTGAATTATTTCCACAACTCACAGATAAGCCTCTGATTAAAGCCATAATTACAGAAGCTAAAAAGGCGTCAAACTAAAAAAAATCATACCTTAGCATTTCATATTTTTTTTATAAAATGCAAAGACGATTTATAGATTATTTAGCTATCACTTTTAAAGGTATTGCAATGGGAGCAGCAGATGTTGTGCCAGGTGTTTCTGGTGGAACTATTGCTTTTATCTCTGGTATTTACGAAGAACTTATTGAAAGTATTGATAAGGTCAACCTCAGTGTTATCAAAGTTTGGAAACAAGAAGGATTTAAAGCCGCATGGAACTCGTTTAACGGAAATTTTTTAATAGCACTTTTTTCTGGGATAGCAATCAGTATATTATCCTTAGCTAAAATTATAAAATGGTTACTACACAACGAGCCTATTTTACTTTGGTCATTCTTTTTCGGACTTGTTTTAGCTAGTATCTTATATATCGCAAAGCAGATTAAGGGTTGGTCTATAAAATTGATAATTGCTATTGCCATAACGTCAATTGTTTCATTTTACATTACGTTAGCCGAACCATTTGCCTCGCCAGACAGTCCGTATTATTTATTATTCTGTGGATTTATTGCCATTATTGCAATGATTTTACCTGGAGTTTCTGGAGCCTTCATTTTGCTTATTCTTGGAGCTTACCAAACCGCAATTGATACCATTAATAATCTAAGAGACGGATTATTAGATGGAAACATGGAACTTTTCAAAGATGCCTTGTTAAAATTTGTTTTACTTGGTGTTGGTGCTATCATTGGACTAAAAGTATTTTCAAAAGCCTTAAACTGGATGTTTAAACATCACAAAAATCTTACGTTAGCCATCCTAACCGGATTTATGATTGGATCTTTAAATAAAATTTGGCCATGGAAAGAAATCCTAAAAACACGTATTAATTCTGAAGGAGAAGTTGTTACCTTACTCGATAAAAGTATTTTACCAACATCTTATACAGGAGATAATGAACTGGTAATGGCAATCATTTTTATTGTCATCGGTTTTGCAACGATTCTTATTTTAGAAAGTTTAGGAAAACAAAAAAACAACGTGTAATGCAAAGCACAAGATCTCTTATAGATCGCGTATTCTTGGTCATTAAAGGTTTGGCTATGGGTGCAGCAAATAAAGTTCCAGGTGTATCTGGAGGTGTTGTTGCTTTTGTTGCTGGGTTCTATGAAGAGTTCATTTATTCATTACAACGGGTTAATAAAACTGCTTTTAAGCTCTTATTAAATGGGAGATTTAAAAGCTTTTATCGCTATATCAATGGTAAATTCTTAGGCTTACTATTTTCAGGAATGATAGTGAGTTATTTTAGTGTTTCTAAAATTCTTGATTACCTCATTGTACACTACGAGCTCTATGTTTGGAGCACGTTCTTCGGAATGATTCTAGGGTCAATTTATTATATTTCTAAGGATTTTAAAGAATGGAATAGAACGACTTTACTCGCTTTAATTCTTGGAGCCATTGCAGGTATTAGTGTTAGTTTTCTAGATCCTGCAACGGAAAATGACAACCTTTTTTTCGTTTTCTTTTGTGGTATTATTAGTGTTTCTGGCATGACTTTACCCGGATTTTCAGGATCGTTTATTCTTATTCTTTTAGGGAATTACGTATTGCTGTTAGTCGATTCTGTAAATGCCTTATACGATACGATGTTTGATATTTTTAGTGGTAATTTCGACTTTATTCATAACGCCTATCGCATACGAATGCTGAAAGTTTTAGCTGTATTTACTCTTGGATCCGTAGCAGGTTTGGTGACTTTTTCTCACATGTTAAGTTATATTCTGAAGAATTATAAATTCATCACGCTTGCCACCATCATGGGTTTTATCATCGGTTCTTTAGGAGTCGTTTGGCCATGGAAAGAAACCATATATAAAACAAATACTGAAGGCACAACTATTTTGGATTCCACTGGAAAACAAATCATTGCCAATTACCAGCGGTATTTACCAGAATTGAACACCGAAACTTACATCGCAATTGTTTATATTGCCCTAGGAATCCTCATAGTTTTAGGATTAGAATGGTATGGAGAACGCACAAGACAAATTAAAGCATAAATTCGGACTGGTAGGTAAAGACATTTCCTACTCCTTTTCTAGAGGTTATTTTAAAAATAAATTTGAATCCGAAAATTCACTGAATTCTTATGTAAATTTTGATTTACAATCAATTGATGAACTTTCAGAAATCATAAATAATACACCGAACTTAAAAGGACTAAACGTTACTATTCCTTATAAAGAACAAGTGATTCCTTTATTAGATAAACTCAATAAAAAGGCGAGAAACATTGGTGCTGTAAATACCATTCGTTTTACAAAAAAGAATAGAATAATTGGTTACAATACCGATTATTATGGTTTTAAGAACTCTATAAAACCATATTTAAAATCTCATCATAAAAAAGCTTTAATTCTAGGAACAGGTGGTGCTTCAAAAGCCATTGCATACGCACTGAAAAAATTAAAAATTAAATATGATTTTGTCTCACGGTCTCAAAAGGAAAATGTCACCTTTTTGTATTCCGACTTAACAAGTGAAATTATTTCAAAGTATACAATTATCATCAATTGCACACCAATTGGTACGTTTCCCAAGGTTAATCAGTGTCCAGACATTCCATATGACGCGATCACTAATAAGCATATTTTATATGATCTTATTTATAATCCTGAGCAAACGAAATTCTTACAATGTGGAGAACTTAAAGGTGCAACCACTATAAACGGTCTCGAAATGCTAAGACTACAGGCCGAAAAATCTTGGGAAATATGGAATAAGTCTTAAAATACAAGCTCTACAAGCATTTCCTTTGTAGTTAAACCGCTAGTTAGTATCTTTAACAACTATAAAAAATATTTGACATATGTCTGAGAATGATAACCTGCAAGATGCAGATGGAAAAAAAGAAGTAGAATCAACCGAAACTACTCCAACACCAAAAGTTGAAATTAAAACTGAAATCGAGTCTGAAATTGAAACGCCAGAAGTCGAAATTGAAGTTGAAGCGGAAAAGGATTCTGAAGTTGAAACCGAAGCAGAAAGCATCGTAAAAACGGAAGAAGAGACAGAAGACTTACCTGAAAATGAAGCTCCTAAAGATAATCTTGTTGACGAAATAGAAGCATCAAATGCTGAGGATGCTGAAGATGAATCTAATGCTGAGAGACATGAAGTAGAAGAGAAAGATTATCATGCCATGACTATGGATGAGCTGACTGCTGAATTCGGCAGACTCTTAAATAACCATAAGGTTCAGACGATTTCTAAGCATGTTAATGAAATAAAAGGTGAATTTAATGCTAAATTCAGTGAGCTTCTAGATGAAAAAAAGGAAGAGTTTATTGAAGATGGTGGTAACGAAATAGACTTCTATTACACCAACGACACCAAAAAACAATTCAATTCGCATTATAAAACATACAAACAAACTATAAATACCTATTACAAGGAGCGCGAGCAAAACTTAAAACAAAACCTTGATGATAGACTTCAAATCATTGAAGATATAAAAGGTTTACTTAGTGTTGAAGAAAACATGGGCACGACCTATAAAACCTTCAAGGAACTTCAAGAAAAATGGCGTAATGCTGGCCCAATCCCAAGAGATAAGTACAATACGGCATGGAATACTTACCACCATCATGTAGAACGTTTTTATGACTTTTTACATCTCAATAATGATTTGAGAGATATGGACTTTAAGCACAACTACGATCAGAAATTAAAAATCATTGAACGTGCAGAAGAGTTAGCAGAAGATGAAAACACCAACCGATCGTTTAGAGAGTTACAAGTTTTACACAAACTTTGGAAAGAAGAATTAGGTCCTGTTGGTAAAGAACATAGAGAAGTCATTTGGGAGCGTTTTAGTAATGCTACAAAATTGATTCATGATAAGCGTCAAGCGTATTATGCTGACATGGATAAGGCTCACGAAAAAAATCTTGAGCGCAAAGAAGAAATCATTGCTAAAATAACAGCTGTAGCTGAAGACAAAGGCAATTCACATAGTGCTTGGCAGAAAAAGATTAAAGAAATTGAAGCTTTAAGAGATGCCTTTTTTAAAGCAGGAAAAGTGCCTTTAAAAGTAAATGAAAGTACTTGGGCTAAATTTAAAGCTGCTGTTAGAACTTTTAATCGTGGTAAAAACAATTTTTACAAAGAGTTAAAGAAAGACCAATACGACAACCTTAAAAAGAAAAAAGATTTAATTCAAATCGCAGAAGACAATAAGGATAGCGATGACTTTGCAACGGTAACTCCATTGATGAAGAAAATTCAGAATGAATGGAAAAAAATCGGTCATGTTCCAAGACGTGATAGTGATAAAATTTGGAAGCAATTTAAAGGAGCTTGCAATCACTATTTTGATAAAATGCATGCTGAACGCAAAGCGCAAGACCAACATTTATATGATGCTTTTGATAAAAAAGTAAAACTTCTAGACGGTTTAAAAACACTAGAATTTACTGAAGAAGATCCAAAAGCAGATATAAAAGTGCTTCAAGATAAGATTGCTGAGTGGAAAGAAATAGGATATGTACCACAAAACAAACGTTATATTGATGGGAAATTCTACAAAGCTATTGATGATGCCTTTGATAAGCTTAAAATGGATAAGTCGAAATTAGAGATGATTAAGTTTGAAAGCAAACTTGAAAATTTAGCCGATTCTGATGATACCAGATTATTGGATAACGAACAAAATTTCATCCGAAAGCGTATTAGTGACATAAAATCTGAAATCAATCAATTGGAAAATAATTTACAGTTTTTCTCTAATGTAAAATCAGATAATCCTTTAGTGAAAGATGTCCATAAAAATATTGCGAATCACAAAAAGGAATTAGACACTTGGAAAGCCAAATTATCCAAGGTTCGTGGCATGTATAGCTAAAATCCTATAGAATTTAGATGTAACTCATTTGCTTATAACACACAACCCGTTTGTTATAAGCAAATACTTTCTGTAATAAACCAAATATTAAAAAAGTTTAGTCTCAGCATCACAAATACATTATGTCCTATTTCTAAATACAAATCAATTCAATCAAACAATTTAAACACCCAAATATTATGAAAAAAACTCTACGCTTTTTACTGTTATGCCTACCAACTATTGCATTATCACAAGTTGAATTAGATCAGGTTGATGATTTTGAAGATTATACGATGAGTAACTGGACCAAAAACAATTCTATTGCTAACGAAAATATTTATGACGGAGGTCCTTCTGGTGAAGGCGATAATTTTTTACGAGTTACCTCAAGCGGTTCAGGTTCTGATCTTGAATTAATGACTAAGAATAATGCTCAATGGCAAGGTAACTACTATCAAGGTAATCTTTCGAGTCGTGTTAAATACATATCAATGGATGTTAGAAATTCAGGTGATAATGTTATTTTTTTAAGGTTATCTTTTCAAACCGATTATGGTCTTATTTATCGTTGCAGTACAACTAATGCCATAGCTGTTTTACCAAACGAAGGATGGAAACGAATTTCTTTTTCTATTCTTGAAGAAAACATAACAGCACTTTCAGATACCTTCAGCTACTCTGTTACATTTGGAAGTTCAAGTCAAGGCGTAGAAGAAATGAGAATATTACACAATGATGTACCTGCCTGGGAATCTGATCCCATCGAAGCGGTTTTAGATATTGACAACATCATGGCTGAAAGCCAGACTTTGAGTACAGAAGAAATCGCTGTGAAATCAGAATTAAAATTATTTCCAAATCCAACTAGCAATACTATTACTGTAACTAGCAACGAAAATGTTACTGAAGATATTAGCTATGATATTATTGATTTATTAGGAAGAACGGTAAAAGAAGGACGTTCTAAATTAAATCAGGAAATAAATATACAAGATTTGAATAGTGGTAATTATATTGTTGAAATAAAAAATGCCAATGGAGCCATCTTTAGAGAAAAACTAATAAAAAATTAGTCGGCATTCTCAATATCGCTATTTTAATATTAAAGTCAACTTATATCTAATAGAACTAATATTAGCTAAAGCCTAAAATATCAAAACCCACTTGTGCTTTACAAGTGGGTTTTGCCCTAACTAAACTAAATTAACCTTAATTACAACCGCTTAAAATAATAATTAAGATTTCCTACTAAGATTATAAAAACGCTTTTGTTTTTATATACAGTATTTACGCACAAAGTTTAGTTTTGGATGTTTGGGTTTTGATTTTTAGAAAACTTTAACAAATTGCACCTTACCATTAGCATTTCAAGATGTAAGTTGAAACTTTAGTACAGGCATTCAAATTAAAAAACAAGACGGCTGTTAAGGATTTAATTACAATTCAGAAAGGCAATTCAGATATCTATATCTAGATTTCTATTTCCTATAGATAGGACTGTAAACTTAAAAAGCATAATTTAAAGTGGATTCCTGCCTTCGCAGGAATGACAAAAAATATTACAATAATTTTGCCTCTTCCCAAAAGACATCCATTTCAGAAAGTGTCATATCTTTTAAAGATTTGTTCAGCTCTTTAGCTTTAGATTCTAAATACTGAAAGCGTTTTATGAATTTTTTATTGGTGCGTTCTAGAGCGTTTTCTGGATTTACCTTAAGAAACCGTGCGTAATTTATCATTGAGAACATCACATCACCAAACTCACTTTCAATCGCATCTAGATCTCCTTTAGCAATTTCAACTTTTAATTCGGCAATCTCCTCTTCCACTTTTTCAAACACTTGTTCCGGTTCTTCCCAATCAAATCCAACTCCTGCCACTTTTTCTTGTATGCGACTAGCTTTTACAACAGCAGGTAAACTTTTTGGAACACCTTCGAGCACACTACTTTTACCCTCTTTAAGCTTAAGTTGTTCCCAGTTACGTTTTACTTCAGCTTCATCTTTAACCACAACATCTCCATAAATATGTGGATGACGATCTATAAGTTTATCGCAAATACTATTGCAGACATCTGCAATATCAAAATTATTGGTTTCACTACCAATTTTAGAATAAAACACAATATGAAGTAAAACATCTCCCAATTCCTTTTTAACCTCTTCTAAATCGTCATCTAGAATAGCATCACCAAGTTCATAAACCTCTTCAATAGTGAGATGACGCAAGGATTCCATGGTTTGTTTTTTATCCCAAGGACATTGCTCACGCAACTCGTCCATGATAGTTAACAAACGTTCAAAAGCTTTTAATTGGGCTGTTTTATCAGACATATTTATTCTTCTTCGTCAGAAGTAGTTTTGTCTTCTTTTGATGATTCTTCAAGAGAATCCAAAAGATCATTTTTTTGAAGTAAATTGTACCATTGTACGACTTTCTTAATATCTGAAGGATACACACGATCTTCATCATAATCTGGCAATACTTCAAAGAAAAATTCCTCTAAAGTATCTTTACTATCCTTATGACTGATAGACGTTGGTTGTCCTCCTTCTTTTTCTTTCACCTTTTTAAGAACCTCTCTTAAAGGCACTTCTTCGGCTAAAGTATAAATAGCTATTTCGCTAAGAATACTAATATTACTGTGAGCACCAACTGTGATGCGTTTTTTGTCAATTAACGATTCTACAACAGCACCTGTTCTAGTTTGCGTTACGATTTGGTATAAACCTGGTTTCCCAGAAATAGATAAAATTTTGTCTAAGCTCATATATATTTTATTAACGTCTCTTGCTCATTGCAGGAAATCGCATTCTGTAATCAATTTTAATCTTACCTTTTGAAATATTGGTAAGTCGTCCTTTTATTAAACGCTTTTTAAATGATGATAATTTATCTGTAAATAAAATGCCTTCGATATGGTCGTATTCATGTTGAATAACGCGCGCTATTAATCCATCATATTCTTCAACATGAGTCTCAAAATTCTCATCTTGATATTGAATTTTAATCTTTGGCTGTCTAAAAACATCCTCTCTAACATCTGGAATACTTAAACAACCTTCGTTAAAAGCCCATTCATCTCCTTCTTCTTCTAAAATCTGAGCATTAATAAATGTTTTCTTGAAGTTCTTCATTTTTGCACTCTCTTCTTCAGAAAGATCTTCATCATCTGCAAAAGGACTTGTATCTACTAAAAACAACCGAATTGCTAAACCAATTTGAGGAGCAGCTAAACCAACACCATATGCACCATACATGGTTTCGTACATATTATCGATAAGCTCATTTAATTTCGGATAATCTTTATCAATTTCCTTGGCCTCTTTCTTCAAAACAGCATCGCCATAGGCTACGATAGGTAAAATCATAATTCATTTATTTTCGGGTGCAAAAGTACCAAATTCTAACATAATATTTCAACTTTCAAAAACTAAATTCCATTATGTTTTCTATAGAAGATGCAAAGATTTAATACTTTTTACGTTACATTTTTTACTAAATACTTAAAATTGACTACTAGAAAGATAACTCTGTAGAATAAGCGTTGCGCTAATTTCATCAACCAAAGCCTTATTCTTACGTTGTTTTTTCTTCAATCCACTATCTATCATTGTTTGAAATGCCATTTTAGACGTAAAGCGTTCATCCACACGATCCACAGGGATTTCAGGAATAGCTTTTGATAATTGCACTAAAAACTTCTGAATATAGACTTCACTTTCCGAAGCCGAATTATCCATTTGCTTTGGCAAACCAACGACTATCTTCTCCACTTTTTCAGTTGATATGTAATTTTTTAAAAACGGAAGCAGCGCTTTAGTCTCTACTGTGGTAAGACCAGATGCAATGATTTGCATTTCATCTGTAACTGCTAATCCTGTTCGTTTTGTGCCATAATCAATGGCTAAAATTCGTCCCATAAATGCAAAGATAACGCAATAAAAAACGCTTCTTAAAAAAAAGAAGCGTTTTTAAAATAATCAATTAAACCAAATTAATCATATGATATATTCCCTCTAAAAAATAAATCATTGTGATAATTATACTTAAGACACCACTTATTTACGTTGGTCACATTTTAAATATATTATAAAAAAGAAAACTCCTCAATTAATGGGGAGAGGAGTTTTCAACATTAGCTATTAGTTAAATTTTTAGATACCTATGAGAAATATCAAAGCATTTAATTAGTATTAAGACACCACCTTTATTAAAACGTCACATTTTTTATTGAAAAGTATTTTAGCTTCAATTATTATAAAAGTATCTTTGATGTCAAAACACAATGGAAAATATGAAACAATTACAATCTGTTATAGAAAATGCCTGGGACGATCGTTCTCTTTTAACTAATCAAGTAACCATAGATGCTATTAGAAGTGTCGTTGACCTTGTTGATGCTGGTACATTGCGTGTCGCAGAACCAACAGACAATGGATGGCAAGTAAACGAATGGGTAAAAAAAGCCGTTGTTTTATATTTCCCAATTCAGAAAATGGAAACATTTGAAGTTGGTATTTTTGAATATCATGATAAAATTCCTTTAAAACGTGGTTATGCTGAAAAAGGAATTAGAGTGGTTCCTCATGCCGTTGCACGACATGGAGCTTATATTTCTTCTGGTACTATTTTAATGCCAAGTTATGTAAATATTGGCGCCTATGTAGATGAAGGTACGATGGTAGATACTTGGGCTACTGTTGGTAGTTGTGCACAAATTGGTAAAAATGTTCACCTTTCTGGAGGTGTTGGAATTGGTGGAGTTTTAGAACCTTTACAAGCGGCTCCTGTAATTATTGAAGATGGTGCATTTATAGGCTCTCGTTGTATTGTTGTTGAAGGTGTACGTGTAGAAAAAGAAGCGGTTTTAGGCGCTAACGTTGTTTTAACAATGAGTACTAAAATTATAGATGTTACTGGTGACGAACCTGTAGAAACTAAAGGTGTTGTACCTGCACGTTCTGTTGTAATTCCTGGTAGCTATACTAAAAAGTTTGCTGCTGGCGAATTTCAAGTACCTTGTGCTTTAATTATTGGGAAGCGTAAAGAAAGTACAAATAAGAAAACATCTTTAAATGATGCATTGCGCGAGTATGATGTAGCCGTTTAATTTGAAGGAAAATAAAATTGTTTTATAGACTGATGGTTGGATTCTACGTTTAGAATTATTCAACGCTATTACCATGAATAAACTAAGTAACTCCTTTATGTTTTTATAAAGGCAGACTGTTTTGGTTATCGGTTTGAATAATGAACTTCGTTTAAATTCAATTTAACATAAAAAATTGACACCAAATTTTTGTTTTATATTTAACTAAACAACTTGAATAATGCCTAATAAAATACGTCGCAGCTTATTAAGACAGTTACGAAAAATGCGTTTTTTACCTTCTAAGTTATATGTACAATATCATTACGAATATTTTTCTGGTAAGAAGTTAAACCTTCAAAACCCCAAAGAATTCAACGCAAAAATAGAATGGTATAAAGTGTTTTATAGGCCAAAGATATTAAACACCTTAGTAGACAAGTATGAAGTTAGGCATGTTATAGAAAACACAATCGGTAAAAATTATCTTAATGAAATTTATGGAGTTTACGACAATGCTGAAGATATTCCGTTTAAAGACTTACCCAACCAATTTGTAATAAAGGCAACACACTCAAGCGGACACAATGTAATTGTTAAGGACAAATCTCAACTAGACATTAAAAAAGTGTCTAAGAAGTTAAAAAAGTGGATTAAGGTTAATCAGTATTACAGAATGGGTCAAGAATGGGCTTATAAAGATGTAAAACCGAGATACATTATTGAGAAATTTTTAAAGCAAGATGACAAAAGTACCTTAATCGATTATAAATTTTACTGCTTTAATGGTGAACCTAAATTTATAGATGTCCACATAGACAGAGAAGAAGACCACAAACAAGGCTGCTTTGATTTAGATTTTAAGGTGTTACCATTTGGAAAAAGTAAGACTTATAAGAGTATTTCTGACGGAATCCCAAAACCTACGAATCTTAAAGAAATGATAGATTTAGCTGAAATCTTATCTAAAAACCTTCCTTTTGTTAGAGTAGATTTTTACTCTGTAAATGGTAAAACTATATTTGGAGAAATGACGTTCTACCCATCTGATGCTAGAAAAGAGTTTTATCCAGATGAATACAATACTATTATTGGAGATTATTTTGAATTGCCTAAACTTGAAAATGGTCAAAACGTAATTACTAAATTTTAATAGACCGACTATGAATCATTTTTTGTTTAACTAAGTAATTGATACTATGACGAAGGACATTATAGAGGAATATCCCATAGACGCAGTTATTCTTTGGGTAGATGGAAATGACGACAATCATAAAGCCAAAATGCTGCCTTATTTAGAAGATAAAGCTAAAATTAATTCTGAAAAATTTAGAACACGTTATGACCAAGTGAATGAAATTAACTTCACCATTGATTCTATTTTAAAATATGCTCCTTACGTTAGAAATATTCACATTATAACCGATAATCAAACACCAGATTTTTTAAAAAACAGTAAAGACGACACGTATAAGAAGGTTTCTATTGTTGATCACAAAGTTGTTTTTAAAGATTATGAAGACTATCTACCTACGTTTAACTGCAGACCTATTGAAACCTGTTTATTCAGAATTCCTGATTTAGCGGAACATTTCATCTATTTTAATGATGATTTCTTTTTAATAAATGAAACAAAACCCAGTGATTTCTTTAAAAATGGTCTTCCTATTTTAAGAGGAAAATGGTTAAAATTTGATAAGGATATTTTCTATAAAAAATTCAAGAAACGAAGAGTTGGTCATAAATCTATTCAGCAAAATGCTGCTCGACTAGCCGGATTTAAAAAATATTACAATTTTAAGCACACACCACATCCGCTTAGAAAATCGACATTTGAAACCTATTTTGAAGCCAACGAAGATGTGCTTATAGAAAACATAAAACATCGCTTTAGAAAAACAAGTCAATTTACACCTCAAGGCTTAGCGAATCATTTAGAAATAAAAAACAAAACATGTTATTTTAAAGATGATCTTCAACTGATGTATTTCAGATCTTATAAAAAACCGTTGTTTTGGTATCGATTTAAATTAAATGTAAAAACTAAAGGGAAATTATTCTTAGGTCTTCAAAGTTTAGATCGCAGTCCTCCTCACATTTTAGAATATATAATAGGTTGGCTAGAAGAGCGTATGCGCTAAGAACAACACAGCTTAAACGATAAAAGTAGAATGGATTATAAATTTTTAATATACATTTCTTATAGTTACGCTTTACCTATTGGCACTCCGTTAGAAAAAGAAATCCTAAATAGAGGATATTCCGTAATGTGGTTTAGCGACCTTAACGATGGTAAAACAGCGTTACAAGGAAAAAACAATATATTAGACACTATAGAAAGTGTTGTAAGCTACAAACCAGATATTGTACTAGCTGCAACCAATGATATTCCTGACTTTATTTCAGGATTGAAAGTGCAGATTTTCCATGGTTTTAATGCCCAAAAACGACCAGAAGGAGACAATAATTTTTCTCATTTCAGAATTCGTGGATTTTTCGATTTGTATTGTACGCAGGGTCCAACATCTACTATTGGCTTTAAAGAACAACAAAAAAAGCATCCGCATTTTGAAGTTATAGAAACCGGTTGGAGTAAAGTAGACCCTTTATTTCCATTAAAGACAAAAGCCAAAAGTACGACACCAACTATTATGATTGCCTCTACGTTTACCAAACGTCTAAGTTTAGCACTACAAGACGAGGTTTATAATGAAATTAAGAGGCTTTCAAATACTGATGAGTACAAATTTATCATGGTACTTCATCCAAAATTACCCAATGCTATAAAAGAGAAATGGAAATTATTAGAGAATAAAAATTTCACCTATTATAACACCACCGATTTAATTCCTCTATTTAAGGCATCTGATATTATGTTTGCTGATACAACATCTGCAATTCAAGAATTTTTACTTCAAAAAAAACCTGTAGTAACTTATAATCACACCTTTAATCACAATTATCTTATAAATATCACTTCAGCAGAAGCTATTGAAACTGCATTTACACAAGCATTAAATCCTTCATTGAATTTAACAAAAAGCATAGAAGCATTTATTGAGCAATTACATCCGTATTTTGATGGCGAATCTAGTAAACGTGTTGTGGATGCTTGCCTAACCTTTTTACATAAAGACAAACGATATTTAAAAAAGAAACCGCTCAACCTTATTAGGAAGTATAAAATAAGAAAACGTCTTGGCTACTTTACGTTTAAGAGCTATTCTAAAGCATATACTTTAGAGAAATAGCATCATGCTTTATGAATTCCGTATTTTGTATGGGTGCACTTTTCACGCTTAGTTTCCTGTCTAATTTTTTTATTTAGCAACAAGGCTCCTTCATTCTTATAAGGTCTATCATGATGTAAATGAACACAAATGGCACTATAACGTATTTGTATAAACTTGATACCATTGTGCATCATACGCTCCCCTACTTCTCTGTCCTCTCCTCCATATTTCATACGCTCGTCAAAACCATTAACTGCTAGAATATCACTTTTCCAACACGATACATTCATACCGTCAAAAGTGGCTTTTGTTGGAGTTATAAAGTTTAAAAAGTTTGCTTTTGCATTGGATGTTGTCAACTTATTCATTTTAAAAGTTTTTGGCTGCCCTTCAGCAATCAACCAATCCTTTTCAAAACAGTTTTGCTGTCTAATTACTTGATCATTTATTTTCCTAGAAACGTCCTCTGTTAGTTTAAAGTAACCACCAGAGAGTGCCTTTCTTAATTGCCTTAATTTTAAATGGGTTTCAACAAAATCTTTACGAGCAATACAATCTCCATCTGTAAAAATTAAATAGTCAGCGTTTGAAGTTACAATGGCTTTATTTAAAATTTTTGTTTTCTGAAAACCATCGTCTTCTTGCCAAACGTGAATAACTTTTAAATCTGTACGCTCAGTAAATAAATCTATAACAGTCTTTGTTCTTTTATCAGAACCATCGTCTGCAATAATAACTTCAAAATTCCTAGTGGTTTGAATATCAAAACTGAGCAACACCAATTTAAGCCATTCTGGTTTATTGAAGGTACTTATAATTATAGTTGCTTGTAGATTAGATTGCATTTAGCAAAAATACTATTTTTACAGCATTGAAATCAACAACATGCTAAAACTGTCTGGAGTCATTATCACTTTTAATGAAGAACGCAACATTGAACACTGTTTGCAATCTTTAGCTAATGTGGTAGATGAAATTGTTGTTGTAGATTCATTTTCTACAGATAGAACTAAAGCCATTTGTGAACAGTTTAACGTCAAATTTATTGAACAAAAATTCTTGGGTTATATAGAACAAAAGAATTTTGCCTTATCACAAGCAAACTACGACCATATTGTATCATTAGATGGTGACGAAGCCTTATCTAAGACACTCCAGAAATCAATTATTGATCTAAAATCGAATTGGAAACTTGATGGATATTATGCCAATCGTTTCAATAACTTTTGTGGACAATGGATTAAGCATTCTGATTGGTATCCTAATAAAAAATTACGTGTTTTTGATAGAAGATGTGCCGAATGGAAAGGAATTAATCCACACGACAATGTGCAACTACATGATTCCAACTCCAAATCAGGACATTTAAAAGGTGACATTTTACATAAAACCTACCAAACTTATTCGGAGTTTAATCAGAAGACAGAATATTTTTCGACTATTGCAGCACAAGCCTATTTCGATTCTGGGAAAAAAGCTTCTGTATTAAACGTTATTTGGAATCCAACTTGGGCATTTTTTAAATCCTATGTTTTAAAACTCGGATTTTTAGATGGATTTAATGGTTTTGTTATTGGTGTCCAAACGGCCAATATTACCTTTTTAAAATACGCTAAGTTAAGAGAACTGCAGCAAACAAATAGAAAATAATTATTTTCTCCAAAATCTCAATTTCTTCTTTATACGCTGTTTCTTGTGATGTTTTGCCTGAAAAGCTTCAGTAGCATCCCACATTATATTTACGATTTTATCATAATCTTCGCCTGAAACTTTAGCATACTCATCACTCATCACTTCTACCATCGATTTATGAATCGTTAATCGGTCGAAGTTTTTAATACGATCCTCAAAGCTCATAGGTTTAAATTCCATACGATTTAAATCCACTAAAAAGAACTCATAACCATCAGCTACCTTTTTTATTAAAGTGTTTCCTGGAGAATGATCTAAGAATTTAATGCCTTTTTCATGCAATTGATATGTAAACCTTGTAAATGCTCTCAAAATAGCATCGTAATCTGGGTAATTAAAATCGTGTGTAAGTTCTCTATAGGTTAAATCGCAATCTACTTGTTCAGACAAATAATAACTTTTTTTAAATAGAAAAAGCGTTTTAAATTCATAATAAGCAATCGGTTCAGGTGTGCCTATTCCTCGCTTTTTAAGCTCTAATCCATATTCGTATGAGCGTTGTGCCTTACTTTTTCTAAAAAACTTATAGGCTATTTGATTAACGATATTAGGAATTTTAAAGGATTTTATATTCACCTGAAAATCCTTCAACTTAAAGAGCCTAAGAGAATTCCGCTTTTGATCACCAAAAGGCGTTCCTTCAGTTTCAAAATTTTGAATAAAATAATCCAATTTCTCTTTGGAATCCTTGTATTCAGTTCTAATTCTAATCGTTTTCATTTAGCAATATTACAATTTTTAATAATTTTTGCCGTGAATATTTTTATCATATTAAAAGTAAAGAAATAAATGGAACCATTTTAAAACATAATTGGTAAACCCTATATTTACAACGCTAAGAATCGCGTTTTTTTTATTTTGAATTATAGAACATTAAAAGCGCTTGTTATATTATGAACTACCAAAAAATGTCCAAACAAAGTATATTAAATCTCATAAATAGAGACAATGAATTGTTTGAACACGATGTTAAAACGCATAATAGCGAACTTAACGCTATCGTAGCTTCTTCAAAATTTTTAGTTCTAGGAGCTGCTGGCACAATTGGGCAAGCTGTGACTAAGGAAATTTTTAAACGTGGGCCAAAAAAACTGCATGGCGTTGATCTTAGCGAAAACAATTTAGTAGAATTAGTGAGAGATTTACGAAGTTCTTACGGTTATATTGATGGTGATTTTAAAACCTTTGCCTTAGACATTGGTTCTATAGAATACGACTCTTTTATCGCTTCAGACGGTAATTATGATTATGTACTGAATCTTTCAGCTTTAAAACATGTTCGAAGCGAAGAAGACGCTTTTACATTAATGCGAATGATTGATGTAAACATCTTTAATACCGAAAAAACGATTCAACAATCTATTGATAATGGTGTAAAAAAATACTTTTGCATTTCTACGGATAAAGCTACAGATCCTGTGAATATGATGGGAGCTTCCAAACGTATCATGGAGTTATTTCTAATGCAAAACAGTAAAGACATTTCTATTTCTACAGCACGCTTTGCTAATGTGGCATTTTCTGATGGTTCTTTATTATACAGTTTTGAGCAACGGATTAAAAAAGGGCAACCCATTGTGGCACCCAACGATATTAAAAGATATTTTATGACGCCAAAAGAATCAGGAGAACTCTGTTTAATGTCCTGCATATTTGGTGAGAATAATGATATATTTTTCCCGAAATTCACTGATTATTTAAACCTCACTAGTTTCGCTGACATTGCTATAAACTATATAACAGCACATGGCTACGAACCATATGTATGCGCCAATGAAAATGAAGCACGGCAATTAGCCAAAACCTTACCGCAAACAGGGAAGTGGCCATATTTAATAACTAAAAGTGATACCACAGGCGAAAAAGAATCTGAAGTATTCTATACAAAACATGAAACATTAGACCTCAACCGTTTTAAGGCGCTCGGCATTATTAAAAACGAATTGGACATACAAAGTGATGATAAACTCAACAATTTTTCGAATGCCATAAAAGATCTTAAAGCTAATAAATCTTGGACAAAGGAAAATTTAATCCAATTATTTCACAAAATATTACCGACCTTTAGTCATAAAGAGACTGGTAAATATTTAGATCATAAAATGTAATTGATGCATAAGAAAATAGATGTTGTAATTATGGCTGGTGGCAAAGGCAAACGCTTAATGCCTCTAACAGAAAACACTCCAAAACCACTTTTAAAAATAGGTAACAAACCTATAATTGAGTATAATACAGATCGTTTAGGGGCTTTCGGAATAAAACATATAAATATTACTGTCAATTATTTAAGTGATCAAATCATCAGTTATTTTGAAGAAAATAATAAGCATCAAATTGATTTTAATTATATAAAAGAATCGAAGTCACTAGGCACTATTGGAGCATTAAAGCTTATAGAAAATTTTAAAAATGATTACATATTAGTAATGAATGCTGATTTACTTACCAATGTAAATTTTGAAGCCCTTTTTAATGATTTTATTTTAAAAAATGGAGATGCCCTAATTGCTACTATACCTTATAAAGTAGACATTCCACATGGTGTTGTAGAAACCAAAGCCGGTTTTGTTACGGATTTAAAAGAGAAACCGTCTTACACCTATTATTCCAATGCTGGCATTTATGTGTTTAAAAAAGAATGTTTCGATTTTATTCCAGAAAACGCCTTTTTTGATGCCACAGACTTAATAGAAATCTTAATTGCTAAAGAAAAAAAAATAGTCAATTTTCCGATTTTAGACTATTGGTTAGATATTGGAAAACCCGAAGATTTTCAAAAAGCCCAAAACGATATTAAGTTCATAAAGTTTTAGCCCATTGTTTTAGTTACTTCACTTGAATACTTCAACTAAAAAAGGACAATATTCATTTTAAAAGATTGGCTAGGTGTCGTATCTTTGCGCAGCTAAAAAATACAGTTACTTTTCAATTCATTTATAGAGCATCTGTAGTTTCAATTATCTTATGAATCACAAACAAGCATTAAAACACAATATATTCAAATACATCACTCAATCTGCTGAAGAATTGCAGATAGAAAGCTATGTTATAGGTGGCTTCGTGCGCGATTATCTTTTAGAACGTGGTGCTGCTAAAGATATTGATGTGGTTGCCGTTGGAAGTGGAATTGAGTTAGCAAAACAAGTCGCTAAAAATTTACCAAACCAACCTAAAGTTCAAGTTTTTAAAACTTACGGAACTGCGATGTTGCGTTACGATGATATTGAAATTGAATTTGTTGGTGCTCGTAAAGAAAGTTATAACGAAGACAGTAGAAACCCTATTGTTGAAAATGGCACATTAGAAGACGACCAAAACCGACGCGATTTCACAATAAATGCTTTAGCCTTAAGCTTAAATAAAAACAACTTTGGGGAACTTCTAGATCCATTTAATGGCCTTAATGATTTAGACAAAGGCATCATTCGCACACCCCTAAATCCCGATATTACCTATAGCGATGATCCATTACGAATGATGCGCGCTATTCGTTTTGCAACGCAACTTAATTTTAAAATTGAAGATGCTTCACTCAAAGCCATCGCTGATAATAAAGAGCGCATTAAGATTATAACTAAAGAACGTATTGTAGTAGAACTCAATAAAATCTTAGAAAGTAAAATGCCTTCTATAGGTTTTATTCATTTGGAACAAACAGGATTGTTAGATTATATTCTTCCTGAGTTGACCGCCTTAAAAGGTATCGATGAAATTGAAGGACAACGTCACAAAGATAATTTTTACCACACCCTAGAAGTCGTAGATAATATTGCCAGAACCACCGATAACCTATGGTTGCGTTGGGCTGCATTATTACATGATATTGGAAAAGCACCAACCAAGAAATTCCACAAAAAAATAGGCTGGACGTTTCATGCGCATGAATTTGTAGGCTCAAAAATGGTTTACAAACTTTTCAAACGACTAAAAATGCCTTTGAATGACAAAATGAAATTTGTACAGAAAATGGTTTTTATGAGTTCGCGACCAATAGTTCTAGCTTCTGACGTTACTGATGCTGCAGTTAGGCGTTTGGTATTTGATGCAGGCGATAATGTAGAAGATTTAATGACACTCTGTGAAGCAGATATTACAACTAAGAACCCTAAGAAATTCAAAAAATACCATAATAATTTCCAAAAGGTAAGAGATAAAATTGT
This sequence comes from Winogradskyella helgolandensis, assembly GCF_013404085.1. Classification (NCBI taxonomy): domain Bacteria; kingdom Pseudomonadati; phylum Bacteroidota; class Flavobacteriia; order Flavobacteriales; family Flavobacteriaceae; genus Winogradskyella; species Winogradskyella helgolandensis. The sequence continues at coordinate 4,038,871 of NZ_JABFHO010000001.1, forward strand.
TGAAGTAGAAGAACGTGATCAGGTTCGTAATTTCCAACCACCAGTTTCTGGTGAAGAAATTATGAAAACCTTCAACCTAAAACCCTCAAGAGAGATTGGACTGATTAAAGAAGCTATAAAGGAAGCCATTTTAGAAGGAGAGATTCCTAATGAACATGGAGCGGCTTTTGAGTTGATGTTGAAAAAGGGGAAGAAATTAGGACTTGAAGCAGTAAAATAATATTAATTCTTGCATTTATGGATCATCAAATAAAAGAAAATAAAGCCGTCATTTATTGGCTACTCACAGGTTGCATACTAATTTTTATCATGGTTGTCGTTGGTGGTATCACGAGACTTACGCATTCTGGCTTATCGATTTCAAACTACAAATTAATTTCAGGAACAATCCCTCCAATGAATGAGGTAGAATGGAATGAAGCGTTTGAGCTTTATAAACAATACCCAGAATATCAAAAACTTCATAATCACTTTGGCTTAGAAGAATTTAAAGATATTTATTTCTGGGAATGGATCCACAGAGTTATTGGTCGTTTTATCGGATTGGTCTTTATCATTCCATTTATTTATTTTTTAATTAAAAAACGTCTTTCTAAATCCACCATAAAAAAATCTGTAATACTTCTTATTTTAGGAGGTTTTCAAGGCTTTTTAGGTTGGTATATGGTAAAATCTGGATTAGTAGATGAGCCTAATGTGAGTCATTTTAGACTAGCAGCACATTTAACTACAGCCTTTCTAACTTTTGCTTACACCTTTTGGGTGGCATTAGATTTAATGTTTCCAGATAAAAAAGTCATTGATAAAAAGTTGCGTAACTTTATACGAATCGGATTAGCCGTACTTATTCTTCAAATTATTTATGGTGCTTTTGTTGCAGGCTTAGATGCTGGTTGGATTCATAACCATTGGCCATTAATGAACGAAGGCAAATGGATTCATGAAACCGTATTTATAGAACAAAGTCCTACATATCTTAACTTTTTAGAAGGTAAAAGTGGCGTTCAATTTGTACACAGAACATTGGCGTATGTCGTAGTTATTTTTATTCTAGCTATTTGGTATAAAGCGAAACGAACGCAACTAACCATTTGGCAAACTAAAGGTATAAACCTACTTTTAATAATGGTTGGAGTTCAATTTTTATTGGGAGTATTAACCTTAATATTTGCGGTTCCGGTTTGGTTAGGTGTTTCACATCAGGTTGGAGCATTTATTTTATTAAGTGCGATGACATTTACCTTACATCGCTTCACTAAATAATTAAAAAATCCCTTAACTTTGCAGCATGATTTACAGATTTAGAGTTATACTAGATAACGACACCGAAGATGATGTGTTCCGCGATATAGAAATCCGCGAAAGTGACACGATGGAAGATTTACACAATACTATAACCCAATCTTTTGGTTTTGATGGTATGGAAATGGCGTCTTTTTATATAAGCGACGATCAGTGGAACCAAGGTGAAGAAATCTCAATGATGGATATGAGCGAAGCTGGTAATGAAGTAAAGATGATGAACGAAACTGTTCTTAATTCTATAGTTCATGAAGCATCTACACGCTTAATTTATCTCTACGATTTCATGAATATGTGGACGTTTTATGTCGAATTAGGAGAAATTGTTGAAGAAGCAGAAGGTACGGATTACCCTAATCTTATGTTTGTTCACGGTCAAATACCTGATGAAGCTCCTGAAAAAACGTTTGAAGCTGAAGAAGACGATGACGACTACAATGAATTTGACGACGATTTAGATTTAGACGACTACGATAATTTGAATTTTGATGAAAACTGGAATTAATATTTAATTATATTAAAATCTATAAAGATAGATTCTTTTTAAATGCCTATATGCAATCGTTAATTGCCTTCAAACCGATCGCCTATACGACCTATAACAAACGTTTTAAATTAACATCTTCATAATTCCGCTTTACAAAGTCGAGTGCATATTTAAGCACCTCTCCCATGTTTTTACTTTTTCTAAAATTTAAATCTAACGTGTGATTATAAATTTCATCTTTAAGTCTTTCTATATGTTTTGGAAGCGAAATTTCATCAGCTTCCATACAATCTAGTAGTGCATTTAAGCGTGTGTGATAACTAATCATTCGTTTAGCAACAATAGACCGTTCTTCAATTTTATATTGATCTATCGATTCAGGTTGAATTTTTTCTCGTACCAACTCTACCATCTTATTATTCTCTTTAAAAAATTGCGGTCTATAAATCTTTAGATTGCCTTCAAAAGATTGTTGATCAAAATCAATGGCTCTAATTTTAAAAACTACATGATCAAAATCGTGCGTAGGAACAATGACATAGTTATAAGAACGCATATCACCTAAAAGTCGAATTAAACAGCGCTCATTAAACTTTACAAACTCTTTAGCTATCTGTGATTTTTCAGAAGGGCTACAATCTGGCAACATATTTTTTATAAACTCATCACCAGGAATACCAGCAATGTGCTCTTCAATCAACGTATCCTTACAGACCAAAAAGTTGATTTGATAGGGTGATAACATCTGCTCAAGTTCTAAGCCGTAAACTCTAGATGCATCTGCGGTTTTAACATAAAAATGAGTAAAATTATCATTAAGTACATTTCTCACCTTTATTCTAAAAGGTTTAGAATTCCCAAAGGTGCAGAAATCAATAGCATCTACACTCAGGTATTTTAAAATCCATGTGCCTCCATCTGAAATTAAACTGGAATAGACTTGTTTTAAACTACTATCAATTTCTTCGCGTTCATAATCATTATAATATACACGTACCCAAAGTGTATCAACATCATCTTTATCATAAACAACAATAGAACCTTGAAAACGCAGCAAATCAGAATAAAAAATAGGCAAATCTATGTTTCGTCTATATTTAGACAAATAACCATCTAATTTTTCAGAAATTGGATATGTTGGTTTTCGCTTTGATATTTTTAAATCCTCACTCATGTGATAAATTTAAGGGTTTTAAAATGAATTATAAAAAGTTAATTCTAAATTTGATTGAAATAATCTCCTGAAGACTTCTTCATTTATTTAATTACTGATTTGGAGTATCTTTTATTATAAAATAAAAATACTGTAACAAACAAAAGCATCAATCGTCTTATCTTTATAACCAACTTTTGCTGAATTTAATTCAGCATTACAAAAATCAATCATTTTGGAGCCAATCCTTACTATTAATAATCTCACCAAGAAATTCGGGTATTTAACGGCCGTAAAAAATTTAAGTTTTACCATTAACAAAGGCAATGTCTATGGTATTTTAGGACCTAACGGAAGTGGTAAATCTACAACCTTAGGAATCGTTTTAAATGTGGTAAATAAAACACAAGGCGATTTTCATTGGTTTGACGGAAATACCTCAACTCATAATGCCTTAAAACAAGTTGGAGCGATTATAGAACGTCCAAATTTTTATCCGTATATGACGGCTTATCAAAACTTAAAGCTCGTCTGTAAGATAAAAGGTGTTGAACAAAGTAAAATTGGAGAAAAACTTGCAATTGTTGGATTACTAGACAGAAAAGACCATAAATTCAGAACGTTTTCTTTAGGAATGAAACAACGTTTAGCTATTGCTTCTGCCCTACTCAACGATCCGGAAATTTTAATTTTAGATGAGCCAACTAATGGTTTAGACCCTCAAGGCATTCATCAAATTCGTCAAATTATAAAAGATATTGCTGCTAATGGTACAACTATTCTTTTAGCATCGCACCTTTTGGATGAAGTTGAAAAAGTGTGTACACATGTTGTTGTACTTCGTAAAGGAGAAAAATTATATGCAGGTCGTGTGGATGAAATGATTAATAGTCATGGTTTTTTTGAGTTAAAGGCTGAAAATCATCAAGCTTTATTAAATGCGTTAGAATCGCATTCAAATATTGGAAACGTAAAAGAAGAAGGAGAATTGATTACCGCTTTTCTAAATGAACCTATGTCCGCTTCAGAATTTAATAAGTTTATGTTTGAAAAAGGAATTTTCTTGTCGCATCTTGTAAAACGAAAAGAAAGTTTAGAAGAGCAATTTTTACAACTTACAGACAACCAATAAATCAATCAAAATCAGCATAATTCCTATTCATCGGATAATGCAAAACCAATAGACATATGTTACGATTATTACAAATAGAATTTGAAAAATTACGATATAGTAAAGCTAGTATAGTACTGATTTCAACCTACTTTATTCTATTAGCACTTATTGCGCTTTTCGCAATGATAAAATTTGATATTGGTCCAATAAAATTTCATTTTGCTGAGCTTGGCATGTTCAACTTTCCGTATATATGGCATTTTAATACGTTTGTTGCCGGCTTGCTAAAATTCTTTCTGCTACTCGTTATTGTATCCATGGTCTCAAATGAATACAGTAATAAAACTCTAAAGCAAAACCTCATCGATGGATTAAGTAAAAAGGAATTTATATTATCTAAATTCTATATGGTCATCGCTTTTTCTTTAGTGTCTACCTTATTTGTGTTTGTTGTATCCTTAATTTTAGGTCATATCTATTCTAGTTACACAGAGCCTTCAATTGTATTTTCTGATTTAGAATATCTCCTTGCGTTTTTTATAAAATTAGTCGGATTTTTCTCTTTTGGTTTATTCTTAGGAGTCCTTGTTAAGCGTTCTGCATTTGCAGTTGCCACAATGGTCGTATTGTTTTTTATAGAGTTTATCAGCTACGCCATTGTTTCTGGTTACAATAGAGGAACAGAAGTTGCTGATAAAATTTATCAATTTGCACCATTTAAATCGCTATGGAATCTAATTGATGAACCAGGCTCAAGATTATCTGCCGTACAAGCTATGGCACAACAAGTTGGTGAGGACATATCTTACGATTATGCTGTACATTGGTACGAAATTGCTATCGTTTTGGGTTGGACTGCCATTTTTATCTTTTTATCTTATCAATTACTAAAAAAGAGAGATTTATAATAGCTTTGTAGAAATTGCTTTACAATCATACAATGTTAAAACTTGGGATTTTTTATATTCTAGGTGTTATATTGTGTGCCCAATGTGAATGACCCACATTTAGCTCTTATGAAAAGGATCTTTTTAATTTTAGTCTTACTATTTACAAGCCCTCATTTTTTCGCGCAAAGTGAAGCCTCTTTTTGGTATTTCGGCAGAAATGCTGGCCTACGGTTTAATGCCTCAACGGGTTCAGTAACAGCAATTACCAATGGTCAAATAAACACTTTAGAAGGCTGCACATCTATTTCAGATTCTGATGGAAATTTATTGTTTTATTCCGATGGAAGAACGGTTTGGAACCGCAATCACCAAATTATGTCTAATGGTGATTATTTTGGTGGCACCGGACTTTTAGGCGATCCATCTAGTACGTCATCTGGACTAATTGTTCCCAAACCAGAAGATCCTGATAAGTATTACCTCTTTACAGTAGATGAACCTCATCAATTTAATGCCACAACATCTCCAAACCAATACACCGGAACATATGAAGGAGGAGGAACGATTCCTTCTGCTGATGATGGTTACAATAATGGATTTAATTATTCATTAATAGACATGACTTTAAATAGCGGATTAGGTGATGTAGATGCTATTGAAAAGAATAACCATTTAGTGACTTATGATCCTTCTACACCTATCGAAGTTCAATATAAAAGTTCAGAAAAAATTACGGCAGTTCGTGCTGAAGATTGTTCATCCTTCTGGGTAATTACACACTTTGGTAATAAGTTTTATGCCTTTAAAATTGACACCAATGGAGTACAGACGACACCTGTAATTTCAGAAATTGGTCCTTATATTCCTATTGAAGGTTACAGGCGAAATTCTTTAGGTTATATAAAAACTTCTCCTGATGCTTCAAAACTTGTTGCTGCGAACTTTGGAGAAGCTACTCTAGCTGGAGGTGATGCTGCCGGAAATGTTATTTTATATGATTTTAATAATGAAACAGGAATGGTTTCCAACCCTTTAGAACTTTACGGTTCTCAAAATGGAAATAGTCCATATGGTGTAGAGTTTTCTGCAGAAAGTAAAAAGGTTTATGCTACTTTAAGTGAAGGCTTATCAGGAAGTGGAACCAGTCATTTGTTACAATGGGATTTAGAAAGTACTGATATTCCTAATTCACAACAAGTTATTCACTCTTCTAACGATATTACTGCTGGTGCCTTACAATTAGGAATTGATCGTCGTATTTATAGAGCAAATCTGAGTTATAATAATAACCCTACAATTACAAAATACTTAGGAGTTATTAATAATCCTGAAGCCAATGGTTCATCTGTAAATTACGACGAACAAGGTATATTATTAGATATTAACGGCTCCAACCAAAACACAAGTCAGATTGGTTTGCCTCCATTTATTCAATCTTTATTTAATTCTGAAATTGATATTATTAGAAATGGGGAAAGTACTACCGAATTAAAATTATGTACCAACGACACCTACCCTTTACAAGCCGATGACATTGCAGGTGCAGATTACGTATGGTCTCTAAATGGTGTTCAATTAGCAGAAACCTCATCGCAATTAATGATAGATACACCTGGTTTTTATGAAGTTTATATTGAACCAAATAATGGTGAATGTCCAATTGAAGGTAGTGCTGTAGTTGGTGTTTTTGAAATTCCTATTGCAAATCCACTTTCTAATGTTGCGGTTTGTGATGTTTTCGATAATGATGGGTTTTCACAATTCAATTTTACAAATAAAAATTCTGAAGCCTTATTAACCCAAGACCCTTTGCAATACAACGTCCGTTATTTTGAAACACTTGAAGATGCAGAATCCAATGAAAACATAATAACGTTTCCGTATATAAACACAGCAAATCCACAAACTATATTTGTTCGTGTAGACAATACTAATAATACCAATTGCTTCGCTGTTAATTCCTTTGAACTAGAGGTTTTTAACACACCTCAAATTCCAAATTTAGACACTATTGAATTTTGTGATAATTTTGGTAATGTAATGGATGGTATTGCCACTGTTGCACTTGGAGATTTACTGCCCAGCATCAGAGGAAACCAAACGGATATCAATATTACATTCCATAACTCACAAGATGATGCCGATACAAATACAGATGTACTACCTCTAAATTATACCAATACCACAGCGATTAATGAAACTATTTTTGTTAGAGTTGAAAATGCTTTACATACGGATTGCTTTATTACAGATAGTTTTAATGTCTTTATTAATCCTATTCCTTTAGCCAACGATATCACTATTATACAGTGTGATGAAGATGGTATTCCTGAAGGTTTTACCATCTTTAATTTGAATGAAAGCATCAGCGAAATCACCGATGAAACATTAAATACCGTTAACTTTTACAGCTCAGAAACCGATGCCGAAAATGAAGAAAACCCATTAAATGCTGATGCCTTTGAGAACTACACCAACCCTCAAACCGTTTATGCAAGAGTTACAAACACAGATTCTGATTGTGCCAATATTAGCGAAGTTACTTTAGAAGTTAGTACAACCGCTTCAAACAATGCAAGTTTATCACTATGTGATACGGACGGTACAGAAGATGGTTTAATGTCTTTTAATCTTACAGATGCTAACGCTACTATTTTAGCTAATTCTCCGTCAGATTTAAATATAACTTATTACGAAACGTATAACGATGCCTTGTTAGAAAATAATTCGGTTGGCACAAGTTTTACCAATACTACTCCAAATCATCAAACCATATATGCACGTGTAGAGAATTCTAATGCTTGTTATGGGATAAGTGAGATAGAATTAACTGTTTACGATTTACCAAATATAGAGACTGAATTTGAAACTTATTACTGTTTGAATTTCTCTCCAGAACCTATTGTTTTACAAGGTGGAGTCATTGACGGTTCACCAAGTAACTATTACTATAATTGGTCTACAGGTGAAACCACATCAGAAATAGAAATAGATACTCCAGGAACTTATACAGTTCGTGTTTCTAATACTAATGGCTGTTTTAAAGACCGAACAATTACGGTATCACCTTCCAATATAGCCAGCATAACCCAAATTGAAGTCATTGATGCTTCACAAAATAATTCTATTTCTGTAATCGTGAATGGTGAAGGCGATTACGAATATGCTTTAGACAACAGCAACGGTCCATACCAAGACGGTACAACTTTTAATAATGTTCAACCAGGAATTTACACGATTTATGTTCGCGATAAAAATAATTGTGGTATTACGGAAGACTTCGTTTCGGTAATTGGTTTCCCTAAGTTTTTCACGCCAAATAACGATGAAGTCAATGATTACTGGCAAGTTTATGGTGTTTCCGAACAATTTCAAGCCAATTCAAAAATTTATATTTTCGATAGATACGGAAAATTACTGACCACCCTGAATCCATTAAGTCCTGGTTGGGATGGCACTTTTAATGGCGAAAAAATGCCAACTAGCGATTATTGGTTTAAAGTTACCTTAGAAGATGGTCGCACATACACAAATCACTTTACATTAAAACGATGATGAATTACCCTACTGATATTATCAAATTTATAGTATTAACGTGTTGCTTTTTCTTTGGCAGTTTAGTTTATGCTCAACAGCCAAACGATTGCCAATTTGCGGTAACAGTTTGTGGAAATTCCGATTTCAGTTTAAATGTTAATGGTATTGGAACGCAAGAATTAAACAACTCCAACACCTGTGGAAGTCAAGAAAATAATAGTATTTGGCTAGAAGTTAATATTGCCACAGCTGGCACTTTGGCATTTACGTTAACACCGAGCAGTACAAGTATTAGTGAAGATTATGACTTCTTTATTTTTGGACCGAATGTGAATTGCGGACAACTAGGCCAAGCCATTCGCTGTTCTACAACGAATCCTGCAGCCGCTAATCAAGGGAATAATAGAACCGGTCTAAATTCCACGGATCCAGATCCAGACGAAGGGCCAGGAGCAGATGGAGATAGTTTTGTAAGTGATATCGACGTCTTAGCAGGCGAAAGCTATTTTATTGTTATTGATAGACCTATTGGTAATAGTCCATTTTCATTAGAATGGACGGGTACAGCTACCTTTCCTGAAGCACCATCAAATCCGATAACGGCAAATACAATTTCAACAAGTTTACCTAGTATCGATGTTTGCGATGCAACGGCTCCTTTTGATGATAACATTACAGAATTTGACTTCACTACATTAACGCAAGATATCATTAATGGAGAATCTGATGTAATGGTAACGTATCATAAATCTGAAAGTGATGCCAACATTAATATCAATGCCTTGGGGAGTATTTTCAATAACACATCGAGTAATGAAACCATATATATTAGAGTCGAGAATTTAACAACAGGCTGTTTTATTATTAATGATGTGGACATTAATGTTTCTGCACTCACCAATTTTAATCCTACTACAGATTATAATATATGTGATGATGATTTAGATGGAGATGACCAAAATGGTATTTCAACATTTGATTTCAATATAAAATCACAAGAAATTCTAGATGGTATTGTTGGTGTTAATTACGCTATCAGCTATCATTTAAGTCAAGCAAATGCAGAATCATCTACAGCTGCTTTACCTCTAAGCTATAGTAATACGTCACCTACTCCAACAGAAATATTTGTTAGAATTCAAGATGTGGATTCTGGTTGTATTGGTTTCACATATTTTATTATTACCGTTGACCCTAAACCCATAGCGAATGATGTTTCACTGTTGCAATGTGATGAAGACGGTATTCCAGAAGGATTCACAACGTTTAACATCACGCAAGCGGCCAATGAAATTACTGAAGGTGACCCAGACTCCTCTATTGAATATTACCTCTCACTACTTGATGCTGAAAACCAAGAAAATGCCATTGACGGTAGTTCTTTTGATAATTTTTTCAACCCACAAATTATTTATACTAGGGTCACCAACAATACTACTAGCTGTGTTAACTTTAGTGAAATTTCGTTAGAAGTTAGTACAACAGCAACTAACAACGCTAGTATCCAGCTATGTGATACAGATGGTACTGAAGATGGTTTTATGGAATTTAATCTCGGTACGGTAGCTGGTACTATTTTTCCGAATACAATTGAAGATTTTGTTTTGGTCTTTTACGAAACCTACGAAGATGCCTTATTGGAAACCAATCCTATTTCGGGAACATTTACGAACACCATACCGTATAATCAAACCATTTATGGACGTATGGAAAATGAAAATGCATGTTATGGGATTAGCGAAATAGAACTGACCGTTTTTAAATTACCAAATATCGAAACGACGTTTGAAACGCAATATTGTCTTAACTTTTTTCCAGAAACGATAACACTCAATGGTGGTGTTATTGACGACATCCCTAACAATTACTATTATGAATGGTCTACAGGAGAAGACACCTCAACTATAGATATTAATGCTCCTGGAACCTATACCGTAAGAGTAACCAATACAAATGGTTGTTTTAAAGATAGAACCATAACGGTTTCTCCTTCAAATATAGCCACAGTCACTAATATTGAAGTTGTGGATGCTACTCAGAATAACAGCATAACTATTTTTGTTAGTGGTGAAGGTGATTATGAATATGCGCTAGATGATATAAATGGGCCATATCAAAGTTCTACAACTTTTGAAAATGTAGAACCAGGACTTTACACGGTTTATATCAAAGATAAAAATGATTGTGGCATTACAGACGCTTTAGTTTCTGTAATCGGTTTTCCTAAATTCTTTACTCCAAATGACGATACCGTTAATGATTTTTGGCAAGTGAAAGGAATTTCTTCACTTTTTCAAGAGAATTCTTCTGTATTAATTTTTGATCGTTATGGCAAACTATTAATAGAACTCGATCCTTTAAGTGTCGGTTGGGATGGTACATTTAATGGCGAACAAATGCCAACAAGTGATTATTGGTTTAAAGTGAAGCTTCAAGATGGTCGTACATTTACCAATCATTTTTCATTGAAACGGTAAATAAAAAATTGTATTTTCGTTTGACCAACCCCATAAAATTGAAAAAATATTTTTACATATTATGTTTCCTACTGATTGGTTTTACTTTTCCTGTAATAGCTCAAGATGTATCATTATTCCAACAATACAACGGCAGGTATGATTATACAGCGATAGGCAACACCATGAATACTGTTGAAAACGGTACTTTAGGTCCTTGTACTATTTTAACCTCCTCATCTGCCAACTTATCACTTAATAGCGACCAAACTATAGTAGCCGCTTATTTGTATTGGGCTGGTTCTGGGAATGGAGATTTAAATATCTCAATAAATAATATAGACATTACTGCAGAACGTACTTTTAGTGACGCTTTAGATAGTAGCAGAGTGTTCTTCGCTGCTTTTGCAGATGTTACCTCTATAATTATAGATCAAGGTAGTACAGATTACACCATTTCTAATTTTGACCTTAATGCTGTTATTGCTCCATATTGTCCTTCTGGTACAAATTTTGGAGGTTGGGCAATTACGGTGATTTACGAAGATAGCAACCTTCCTCTAAATCAACTTAATGTTTATGATGGTTTACAAAGTGTTCCGGATAACTTAAGTATTTCATTAGATAATTTAAACGTATTAGACAATGAAAATGCTAAAATTGGATTCATTGCTTGGGAAGGAGATCGGTCTATTGCTGTTAATGAACAGCTGACTATAAACGGTAACGTCATTAGTAATTATCCGTTGAATCCTGCGAACAATGCTTTTAATGGTACAAATTCTTTCACAGGAGCGACCAATCTATATAATATGGATATTGATGTGTATAATATTCAAGATAATATAGCGATTGGAGATACGTCTGCCACCATTGCACTGACTTCTGGACAAGATTTTGTAATGATAAATAATATCATCACCGTACTAAACAGTCAGCTTCCAGATGCTACGATAACCATAGACGACGACACCATCAGTTGTGGAGACACTACAATTGAAATATTTTACACCGTATATAATAGTAATAGCACCGATATTTTACCTGCACAGACACCCATTGCATTTTATTATAATGGTGAATTTATAGGAGCTAGTGAAACCGCAGCTGATATTGCTATTAATGGTAGTGAGATGAACTCTATTTACCTTAATCTACCTGAAAATTCAGAGCCAAATGTTACAATCATTGCCATAGTAGATGATGACGGTACTATGAATGGCGTTGTAACAGAAACTAACGAAAATAACAACAGTGCGTTCTCGGAAATAACACTACAAATTATTCCGGGAATTGTTGTTTTACCTAGCCTTATAGGTTGTAATGAAGGATTTGAAACGGCGAGCTATAATTTATTTGAAGCTTTAAATACGTTAAATCTGAATGAAGAAAACGTCACCTTTTATCTCGCCTTAGAGGATTTAGAAGTTGCCTCTAATGAGATATCTATACCATCGGATTATAATAACCTTTCAAATCCGGAAACAATTTATGTTAGAGTAGAACGTGTTCCGTGTTATGAAATTTTTCAATTTAACTTAACCATCGAAAATTGTCCTCCATACATTCCTCAAGGCTTCTCCCCTAATGGCGACACTAAAAATGACTGGTTTAACATTCAAGATTTATACGACATATTTACTGAACACAAATTACAGATTTACAATCGTTACGGTGACTTAATCTTTGTAGGAGACAATGAAAAACCTTGGGATGGCACAATTAATAGAGGCCTTAATAATATTGGAGGCCTGTCACCAGTTGGCACCTATTACTATATTTTGAATTTAAATGATCCAAATTATAAACCTTTTGTAGGTTGGGTTTACGTAAATTATTAGAACTGTTAAAATTTTAGTCCGTTCGTCTTATTTTTTTGCATTTGTACTTTTGTTCTATTATTTTTATAATCAATAGCAGAATTTCATCGCTAATTCCCTCAAAATTTTATTAAAAATTCCCTCAAAAAATTATAATAGTTCATTGTAGTACCTCTAATTTTATTTTAGGTTTACTATGGCTATGAAATTAAATTACTGACACTTAATTTAAGATATTTCTTACAAAACAAAAGTAAATAATCTGATTTTCAAGTGTAAGAATATTCTCTTTTCACTGCTTCCAACAGCTAAAAAGCCCATTTTTCGGGCCCAAATGTTAACATTTCGTGTATTTCGACGTATTTTTTTGTATTTCATCTTATTTTAATATACTTTTCGGCCATAATTAAATAATGTGTGCGAGTCGACTCCAAATCTACCCTACACTAACATAGTAACCCTTAACCGAAACTAATGACTTATTTAAACCGCTCCCTCTGCTTATTTATAGGCTTAATTTGTACTATTTCTTTTGCCCAACAAGTTACCGTAGATAATTCAGTTTCACCACAAGACTTAATTCAAAACACACTAATACAAGGTTGTGTAGAAGTCTCAAATATTAACTCACCCTCAAACGGCTCTTCTATTGGTATCGGTAGTTATGGTTACTTTGAACGCGCCTCCTCAGATTTCCCTTTCGAAAATGGAATTGTATTAACAACAGGAAATGCAACTTCAGCTGGTAACGGACAAAACAATGATATTTTAAACGAAGGAGATGCGACTTGGCTAACTGATAGTGATCTCGAAGCCACGTTAGGCATTTCTGGTACTGTTAACGCAACCTCTATAGAATTTGAGTTTATTTCTATTTCAAATCAAATACAATTTAACTATATACTAGCTTCCGAAGAATATTTCGGGAATTTCCCTTGTGATTATTCTGATGGTTTTGCTTTCTTAATTAAAGAAGCAGGAACTTCCGATCCTTATACAAACATCGCTTTAATACCAGGGACATCAACACCAGTAAATACGCAAACGGTTCATGATGAAATTGTCGGATTTTGTCCAGCTTCAAACGGAGAATATTTTGAAGGTTATAATTTAGGAGACACCAATTATAATGGAAGAACAGCAGTTCTTTCTGCCACAGCTACTATTCAACCTAACGTACAATATCAAATTAAATTGGTTATTGCAGATCAAAATGATCAAAATTACGATTCTGCGGTATTTATAGAAGGTAATAGTTTTGATGCTTCGGTAGATTTAGGAGAAGATTTCTCTACATGTGCTAGTAGTGTTGCATTAGATGGAAACATCGATAACCCTAATGCTGTGTATTCTTGGTATTTCAATAACTCACAAATTCCTACGGCAAATGGATCGACCTTAACAGCGTTAGAGTCTGGTAACTATCGTGTAGAAATTCAATTGCCCCTTGCAGGAAGCTCTTGTATTATAGAGGATGATATTGAAGTGACTTTAAGTTCTACACAAACGTCTGATCCTATTAGCGACTATCAACTTTGTGATGATTTAAGCGGAGATGGTATAGAAACATTTGATTTATCTACTAAAGACGCTGAAGTTATAGCCTCAGTGCCATCATCTTCGTATACCATTTCATATCACTATGACAATACAGATGCTATAAATAATAGTAATGCTATTACAAGTCCTATTCAAAACACCTCGAATCCACAATCTATTCATGTAAGAATTGAAGATACAGTAAATGGTTGTTTAGCTTTTTCAACATTTAACTTGGTTGTAAATGCATTACCAATCATTTCTAACCCAACAGAGCTAGAAGTTTGTAATGATGGTTCTGCTGACGGAAGAGTAGCCATGAATTTAAACGCTTATAAAGATACCGAAATCACACTTTCGCAACCCAACCTTGTGGTTAGCTATCATAGCTCTGCTGCAGATGCAACTGCTGGTATTAATGCGTATTCTATGCCTTATACCAACACCAATGCTACAGAACAAGTATTTGTGAGTGTTAAAAACACAGAAACCGGTTGTATTAGCACAACAACTTTAGATATTAGCGTTATTGAAAGCCCTGTAATTAATACAGAGCTACATTTTATAGATGCCTGTGATACAGATTTGGATGGTTATGCCAATTTTGATTTAACATCAATTATACCTGAAGTACTGGAAGGTTTGACTGATGTGACAGTAACTTTTCATATCTCTCCTGAAGATGCACTTTCAGGATTAAACCCAATAGCAGATGATACGAATTATGCCAATATTAATTTTGAAGAACAACTGATATATATTAGAGTAGAAAATGCAACTTCTGGCTGTGGATCTGTAACACCTATTGAGTTACACACCAACCTTTTGTTAACAGCAACTAATATCAGAGATATCTCTGTATGTGATGCTGGTGATGATAATACAGAAGATTTCGATTTTGAAAATATTGCAATAGGTATCATTAACGAATTACCTGATGTAGAAATTGTATTTTACGAAACTGAAACTGATAGAGACAATGGAACAAACCCTATTGATCCCTTATCTCCTTATAGCTCTACGAGTAATCCACAAACCATTTATATCACTTTAGAAAACCCAACGTGTAACGAGGTTGCTGAATTCGATTTGGTACTAAATCCTATAATTCAGTTTGAATCGATCGTAAGTTTAACGGTTTGTGATGAAGATCAAGATGGTTTTACAACCACCAATTTATCATCTTTAAATAGTGATGTAACTAATGGAGAAGAAGGATTCGCTGTCAAATATTTCTTAACAGAACAAGATGCTATTGACAACACCAATCCGCTTCCTAACTCGTATGCAAATACAACAAACCCATTTACATTATTTCCAAGAATTACATTTTCTGAAACGGGTTGTTACGACTATAATTCATTTGAAGTTACCGTTTTACCAGCACCAGAAAGTGAAAAACCAGAAGATATTATAATATGTGATGCCGATAGAGACGGTTTCTCACCTATTAATTTAAATTATAGTATTCCTAACTCTATTTTGGCAACACCAAACAGAAGTGTTAGTTTTCATAATAGTTTAGCTGATGCGCGCTCTGATGAAAACGAAATTACCAGCACATCTAATTATGCCGCTCAAACAGAAACTGTTTACATGCGTGTTGAGAACAGTACAACCGGTTGTTATGCTATTGAAGAATTAGATATTATTGTAAATACCTTACCTTACGTTGGCGACCTCTCTAACTATGTTCAGCAATATACGTTTTGTGAAGATGTGACAGATGGCATTGGTCAATTTGTTTTTGAAAACAAGGATAGTGAAGCTTTAGACGGCCAAACAGGTAAAGAAGTTAGTTACTATCTTAACGCAACTGATGCTGAAAATAAGACTAACCCTATCGACAAAACAAGTGTTTATGAGAATATTTCTAACCCACAACAAATCCATGTTAGAATAGAAAATCTTACTGACGAATCTTGTTATACCACGTCATCTTTTGCTGTTGAAGTCGGTACAAATCCAACATACAATGAGCCTACAAATTGGTTTGTTTGTGATGATATTTCAAACGACGGTTCAGAGCTTTTTGATTTTTCTAGGGTAGTTGATGAAGTCACTGCTGGCATTCCAGATATACAAACGGTAAAATTCTATACTTCAGAAAGTGATGCTATCAATAGCACAAATGAAATACCTCTAGAATTTAGTAACACCGTAAATCCACAACAAATTTTTGTACAGATAGATAATGGTACCATTTGCCAATCTATTACATCATTTGTTGTTAACGTAATTGCAGTACCAGATGTCACACTTCCGGAACCAATTATAGCATGTGATGATGACACCGATGGTACGCTTCAATTTGATTTAACAGTTAAAGAGGCCAACATTACAGATGTTAGACAACAGAATATCATCATTGAATATTTTGCTAATTATGAAGATTCTGAAGCAGGTATAAACTCAATTTCAAATCCTGAAAATTATACGAACACTTCAAATCCTCAGACGGTTTATATGAAAGTGACCAACACAGTGTCTAACTGTTATGCCGCACTTCCTATAGAATTAATAGTAAACCAACCTCCTATTATTAATGATTTTGAAGATTATGAAATATGTGCAAATGAATCTAACATCTTAGATTTAACAGAAATCAACGAAATAGCAACTGATAATACTTACAATGTTTTATATAGTTATTTCTCTAATGAGGCAGATGCAATAGCTAATACAAATGCGTTAGATACGAATTACACATACCAAAGCAATTATGACACCTTATTTGTAAGAACGGAATACAGCACCACACATTGTTCTACATATTATGAATTTAATTTAAAAGTTAATCCATTACCAATAGCTAATCAACCTAATGATTTAGAGGCCTGTGACGATGATTTTGATGGTCTCTTAGACTTTGATTTATCCCAACAAGATGCAAGCATTTTAGGGGGTCAAAATCCTAATAATTTTACGGTATCGTATCATAACACAGTACTTCAAGCTAATGAAAACAATACTGCTTTAGAAACTGATTATATGGCTTTTGATAGCGAAGTAATCTATGTTCGTGTAGAAAATAACAACACAGGGTGTTATGCTGTAACGTCTTTTAACGTTGTTATAAACCCGATTCCAGTCGTTGATGTTGGAGACCAAGTTATTTGTATCGATAATATGCCTCTACTCGTTTCTGCTAACACTAACTATGCAACAGATACCTATATATGGTCAACTGGTGAAACAACTCCTGAAATTGACATTACTGAAGTAGGAAATTATTGGGTAAAGGTTACCACTGCATCTGGTTGTGAAAACACAAGTTATTTTGGTGTTACTGAATCAGAAACAGCGACTATAGAAACTACAGAAGTTGTAGATTTCTCAGACCCAAACAATATTACAGTTACTATTAGTGGTATTGGTAATTACCTTTATCAGTTAGATGATTTTGAACCTCAAGACTCTAATGTATTTCAAAATGTAGCCATGGGTTACCACACGGTTACAATCATAGATTTAAATGGTTGTGCTAATGTAACTAAAGAAGTATTAGTTGTTGATATTCCTAAATTCTTTACACCTAATAATGATGGTGATTTTGATACTTGGCATATTGTAGGTATTGAAACATTACCAGGAACTGTAATTAATATTTTTGACCGCTACGGTAAACATATTAAACAGTTAACTTCTAGTTCTCCTGGTTGGGATGGTTATTACAATGGTCATATACTACCAACAAGTGACTTTTGGTTTACTGCTGACGTAAAACGTGGTTCAATAGCTTTTGAAGTTAAAGGTCACTTTACATTAAAACATTAAACTCAATCATAGTTTATAACAATCCCCTTACTTCTCGGTAAGGGGATTTTTTATATTTAGGACCTACCGATTGTGTATTTTATTTACAAAAAAAATAACGGTATTTATTAAATCTGATTCAGAAGAACAAACAGGTCTAGATTAAAACGCATTCAACTTTCCGAAAGTGACGTCTTAACGGTTAAACTATGTTATTTCCTCAGATCTAGTTTCAAGTATTTAATTTTTTCTATATTTATCAAAAAAAGATAACTAGCACTTTCTGTTATTGCTTTGATTCTAATCTAATGAAAAAGAAAAGTACACTGCTATTTCTCATACTTTTCGTGCAGATATATTTCTCATATGCACAGCAAATAACCACGACTAATACAGAACAACCAAATGAGCTTATTCAAAATCTAGTTGGCAGCGACTGTGTTACTGTAAGCAACGTTTCCTCACCAATAAATGGTAGTATCAATAACGTAATTAGTTATGGTACGTTCGATAAAAGTACTTCTAACTTCCCATTAAATAATGGTATCCTACTTTCTACTGGTCGCGTAAGTTCTGCTGGAAATTCTTTCAACGCTCAAAACCTAAATGATGGTAATATAGATTGGCTTACTGATCCTGATATCCTCAATGTACTTGGTATAGACCAAACGCTTAATGCCACTACTATTGAATTCGATTTTTCATCTGCTAATAGTTTTGTGTCTTTTAATTACCTATTTGCTTCAGATGAATACCAACAAGATTACCCTTGTAACTTTAAAGATGTTTTTGCTATATTAATAAAGCAAGTAGGAACAACAGATCCTTATGTTAATATTGCTGTCGTTCCTGAAACGACAACAGAAATTAGCACCAATACCGTTCACCCAAACATCACAGGCTTTTGCGAGGCTCAAAATGAAGAATATTTTCAAGGATACAACAATGGTGACACTAACTTTAATGGTCGTACAGAAGTATTAACGGCTAGAACAGATATTATTCCTAATACAACCTACCATATAAAATTAGTTATTGCAGATCATATTGATCAAAGATTTGATTCTGCCGTATTTATTGAAGCAGAAGGTTTTGGAAATTCTATCAATCTTGGACCAGATCAAAGTATTTGTGGTAGTGACCTCACTTTAGATGCCGAAATTGATACTGCTACCGCAACTTATGCTTGGTATTTAAATGGTAATCCAATTCTTGGAGAAAATAATTCAACTTTAGATGTTACTGAATCTGGAACATATGACGTTGAAATCTCTATTCCTTCAAATAGTGGTAATTGCATTTTGAGTGACTCAATCGAAATAGAAATTATTCCGTTTCAGGATGCCTCACCTATTGATACCATTAATATCTGTGATGCTGCCCCAAGTGATGGTGTACATCAGTTTGATTTCACAGAAAAAGATGATGAAATTTATGCGTCGCTACCTTCAACAAACTATATAATTACGTATCACCTGAGTGAAGATGATGCAGAAAACAATATTAACCCAATTACAGGTATTTATGAAAACACCGCTCCAATAGAAACTATTTTTGTTAGAATTGAAAGCCTAAATGGTGATTGTCTTCAGTTGGGACGTTTTGAGATTAATGTAAAAGATTCTCCTAACACATTAGAATTTACAATTGAAGTTTGTAACGGCGTCATTTTTGAATCTACATTTACCGAGTTGAGTGCTCTTGATAGGACTGTTTCAAATTACGAATTTGACACCACAGTGACCTATTACTTAACAGAAAATGATGCTATAAATGCTGAAAATGAAATTAGTGACTTTCCTGATTTAGAACAAGAACCACCTAGATTTTTTGCAAGAGTAGAAAGCCTTTTTTACGATTGTGCATCGGTAGTTCCTGTTAATTTCTCTTATGTAATACCACCCGATATAGACAGTACTATAATTAATCTATGTATAGACCCAATGTATAGCGAACCTAGTGGTTCTGATACTATTGATTATAACAACTTAACATTAACTTATAATGTAGATGACTTAATTAGTGATTTTGAAGCACAATACCCAGATCTTATAGTAGAAATGAATTTGGTTATACTTCCCCATCCAGATTACCCAATCATTCACTTTTCTACTCCGTCTTTTGTATTGCCTATAAGGGTAAAATTTCCTGATGACTATTGTTACAGTTCTACGTCTGTTGTGATTCATAAAAATTTGGTCTATAATCTTTTTGGACGAGATAAAAATATTACGGAATGTGATGATGCTTCTAATGATGGCTTTATAGATATAAACCTCGCTGAATTAGCTGAAGAATATAAAAGTGGATATGACGATATTAACCTTGTTTTCTATGAGACCGAACAAGATCGCACCAACCAAGTTAATCCATTAGATCAAAGCTCTATTATATCTGTTGCCCATGCGCAAAGTATTTTTATGCAAGCTTCCTATTATGGTTGCACATACGATTCTAAAGTTACAATTAACATAGACCCTGTCCATGAACTCGATCCTATTACTATAGATTACTGTGGCAACCTTGACCCTATTACAAATTATACAAATATTTCAATAGCTCCGCTTAAAGATATTTACTTTCTTGATTTGGACGTTGCTGGTTCTGTAAATTTCTACTTAAGCTATGAGGATGCTGAAAATCAAACAAATGAAGTTACAGAAAGCTACAGTATGGCTGGAGATCAGCAAGAGTTTTTCGTTAGAGTCGTTAATCTATTTTGGGAAAACTCTTGTCCTACGATTTCAACGCTTCAAGTTAATATAACCATTGCTATTGAAGCTAGTGATCCTGAGCCTTTAATAATTTGCGACGATGACCAAGATGGAAGTGCAACAATTAATCTAGAGAGTGTTATCCCTGACTTATCTGACGGATCTAGTAATTTAAGTTTTTCGTTTTTTGAAACTTATGGCGATGCCGTAAATAATGTAAACCCTATTACTACTCCAAACAACTATACAACAGAAAGTAAAGACGTTTTCATAAGAGGTGAAATTGAAGCTTTAGAGTGTTTTACGGTCTTTACTTATAACATACAAATTTACTCCAATCCGCAGCTCAGTGAAATTGAAGATTATATATATTGTACTTCTGATTTAAATACTCCCACAGAATTTATTTTTGAAGATAAAGACTTAGAAATTATAAATGGACAGCAAGGTATGCACGTCTTTTATTTTGAAACGGAAGACGACGCAATAAACAATGTAAGTCCCATAGATAAAACTACTGCTTATGTACTGTCTTCTAATCCTCAGACTATTTTTGTTAGACTTGAAAATCAAGCTCAAAATAGTTGTTTCAAGGTCGCACCAATGCACGTTGAAGTAAAACAGGCACCACTCTTTAATTATCCTTCAGATGTTTTTGAATGTGATGTTGAAAAAACAGGCTTTGCAACGACGAATTTAATCGATAAAATAACAGAAATAAACGAAGGAAGTTCTACTGAATTAAGCATTTCATTTCATCTCACTCCCTTAAATGCTGAAATAGGAACTAACCCTATCCCTTTAATTTATACTACTACTAATAATCCACAATTAATATACACCCACATTGAAAACATTAATACAGGATGTGTCGAAATAGCAACATTTAATATTAATACCTTATCGCTTCCTGAGGTTCAATATAACAAACAACTTGTAGCTTGTGGCAATAACGAGAATTACACGCAACAATGGAATTTAACTCAGATTGAATTAGAAGTTCTACAAGGACGACAATATAATATCGGTTTCTCCTATTTTGAAACTGAAGACGATTTAAATATGGATATAAATCCTATTGTAAATCCAGAAACTTACACCAACACATCCAACCCACAGACCTTATATGCTAAAATAACAAATGCATCAACAGGATGTTTTGACTCAGTGCCTTTTGAACTAATAACAAATAGTCCTCCAGAAATTAATAGGTTTGAAACATTTAATAGCTGTGAAAATGAAGACTATAGCATTAACCTCCTAGATGTAAATGAACTTTTAGTTGACAATACCTATAACGTTATGATCAACTATTTTTCAAATGAAGCCGATGCCGAAGCTAATGAAAACGCTTTAGATTCAAATTACATCTATACCAATACCACAGAAACACTTTATACTAGAGTTGAGTACAATACTACACATTGTTATATTGTTTATCCATTTCAATTAGTGATTAATCCGCTTCCTATTGCTCATCAGCCAAATGATTTAAGCGTTTGTGATGATGATTTTGATGGTTTTGCTGAAATCAATTTAACAAATCAAAATGCTGTAATTTTGGGTGGTCAGAATCCAGATAATTTTCTTATAACCTACTATAATTCTGAAATTGAGGCTATCCAAGGAAATCAGCCTATTGAAACAACACACATCACTCAAACTAATGAGACCATATTTGTACGACTAGAAAACAGCACCTCTGGATGCTATGCGATTACTCAATTTTCAACGATAGTAGAAGACTTACCTTTTGTCCATATTGAAGACCAGGTCATTTGTGCAAATGATACTCCTACCGTAGTAAGTGCAGAAACCAATAACCCATCCGATAGTTACTTATGGTCAACAGGATCAACGTCATCTTATATTGAAATTGATACTATTGGTTCTTATTTTGTAACTATAACCAATGAGTTTGGATGCGAAAACACTTCAACATTTAACGTTACAGAATCAGAATCTGCGACTATAGACGTTGTAGAAACTATAGATTTTTCTGATCCTAATAATATAACCGTCACTGTAACTGGAATTGGCAATTATCTTTATCAACTAAATAATCTTCCTTTTCAATCTTCTAATGTTTTCAATAATGTACCTATAGGATACAACACACTTACTATAATTGACCAAAATGGTTGTGCTAACATTACACGAGACATTTTAGTGATTGATACTCCAAAACATATGACTCCCAATAATGATGGCGACTTTGATACATGGCACATTACAGGTGCAGAAACACTTCCAGGCACCGTTATTCACATCTTCGATAAATATGGAAAACTATTAACCGTATTAAATCACAATACGCCAGGTTGGGATGGTACCTATAATGGAAAAAACATGCCAGCTGGAGATTATTGGTTTGTTGCTGATGTTATTCAGAATGGAGACCAATTTCATGTAAAAGGCCATTTTGCTTTGAGACGCTAAATCGCATTACCGTCGTAAATAACCTATTGGCACGGGTGTTTTACCATTTTATATTTTTTTCATTACATTTATAAAAAAAAAGAAAACTTCGTTTTCGGCTATTGCTTTGATTACTATTTAATGAAAAAGAAAAATATTCTCTTATTTCTCTTCCTATTCGCGTATATATATATTTCATATGCGCAACAAATAACTACGGACAATTCGCAGCTACCAAACGAGCTTATTCAGAATTTAGTTGGTAGCAACTGTGTTACTGTAAACAACGTTTCTTCTCCTATAAATGGTAACATAAATAATATTGTTAGTTATGGATCATTCGATAGTAATGGCACAAACTTTCCACTACAAAATGGTATAATTTTATCTACAGGTCGTGTGAGTTCTGTTGGAGATCCACAAAATCATCAAGATCTAAGTGAAGGGAATTTAGACTGGGTGACGGATCCTGATATTCTGAATGTTCTAAATATAGATCAAACCCTAAATGCAACAACAATTGAATTCGATTTTTCATCTCCTAATAATTTTATTTCCTTTAATTATTTATTTGCTTCAGACGAATATCAACAAGAATACCCTTGTAATTTTCAAGATGTCTTTGCTATTTTAATTAAACGTGCTGGCACAACAGACCCTTACGTTAATATTGCTTTAGTTCCAGAAACGACAACAGAAGTTAGCACTAATACCATTCACCCATCTATAACAGGATTTTGTGAGGCACAAAACCAGAATTATTTTCGAGGTTATAATTCTGGTGATACTAATTTTAATGGCAGTACAGAAGTTTTAACTGCAAGTGCAGATATACTTCCAAATGAAACTTACCAAATAAAGATGATAATTGCAGATCATATTGATCAACGTTATGATTCTGCTGTGTTTATTGAAGCTAATGGTTTTGGAGCTTCAATAAACTTAGGTCCAGATCAAAATATCTGTGGTAGTGACCTAACCCTAGATGCTGACATCAATAATACGTCTGCAAGCTATACGTGGCTATTAAACGGTAATCCTATTGCCGGAGAAAACAATCCCACGCTAGAAGTTAGTACGTCTGGAACCTACGATGTTGAAGTGAGCATACCAACGGTTAGCGGTAATTGTACTTTAAGCGACTCTATAGCTATAGAAATTATTCCTTTTCAAGAAGCATCTCCTATTGACAATTGGTTAGTATGTAATCCTTTTGGAAGTGATGGCACTAATAACTTTGATTTTACTGAAAAAAATGATGAAATATATGCCAATTTACCATCCACGGATTATATAATAAGTTATCACCCAACTATAGAAGCAGCTCAAAATAACACTAATACCATTACAGGACTTTATCAAAATACAGAACAAACTGAAACTATTTTTGTTAGGATTGAAAGTTTAAATGGTGATTGTCTGCAAGTCGGTAGTTTTGAAATTTCGGTTAGCGATTCGCCTGACACTCTAGAATATACGATAGATGTTTGTAATGGTGAACTTGTAGAAGCCGTTTTTAATGATTTAAATTTCTTAGGAACTGTAGTTTCAAATTTTAATTTAGACACAACTGTTTACTTTTATCATACAGAAGATGATGCTGTTAACATAGAGAATGAATTAACTGAATTCCCTTCGTTAAGTAACGAGCCAGATTTGTTTTATGCACGGATTGTAGATGACTCAAGTGTTTGCCCTGTAATAGTTCCTATTCATTTAGATTATATACCAGAAACCGACATTGGTATAGAACGCTACATATTCGATTTGTGCATGGATCCTAATTATAGCGAAACCATAGATGGAAATTCTTACAACTATAACACGATACCTGCGGATTATAATATAGTTGAAATATTTGAAGAAATCGAAACCACTTATCCTGGTATTACAGTACAACTAGAAATCCTCCTTGGAACAGATGGCAGTCCAATATTCACAACGTCCGAAACCAAATATGTGATACCTATTAGCATAAGGTATATCGATGAGAACTGTCCAAAGTTTATGACTTTAGAACTTCACAAAAACCTATTATATTCTAGGTTTAAGGATGAATATAATATTTCAAGATGTGACGACGAAACAAATGACGGTATCGTAGATTTTGACTTAGCAGGAATAGCTACAGAACTCAAAGGTGGTTATGATATAGATTTAAAATTGTATGAAACGGAAGACGATCGGAATAACGGAAATAATCAATTAGACGAAAATACAATTCAAACGGTTACCAATTCTAAAACACTTTTTGCGATCTCAACTTTTCAAGGGTGTTTACATTATTCAAAAATAAATTTAACCATAACACCAGGATTTTACGTTGCTCCCAAAATTATAGATTATTGTGGTAACACCAACCCAGATACAAACACAACGAATATTGTATTAGCCCCTTTAGTAGAAGTGGTACTTCCTGGTCCAAGCATTGTAAATCCTGTTGAGTTTTATCTTACTGCCGATGATGCTGAAAACCAAGAGAATGAACTTATTGAAAGCTATGACATTGTTGGAAATCAACATATATTCTATGCAAGAGTATTAAATACGTCTACGCAATGTTATGATGTAACAACACTAGAGGTCAATGTTACTAATGCTATTGAAGCAAGCAATCCAGAGCCCTTAATTATATGTGATGATGACCAAGATGGTAGTGCAACAATTAATCTAGAAAGTATAATTCCTGAATTATCTGGTGGATCCAATGATTTAAGTTTTACTTTTTTTGAAACTTATGAAAATGCGGTAGATAAGATATCGCCAATTTCTAATCCAAACAACTACATAACAGAAAGTAATACTGTTTATATACGTGGTGAAATAGAAGCTTTAGAATGTTTTACGGTCTTTAAATATGACATTAAGATATATGCCAACCCACATCTAAATCCTATTGAAGATTACATCTATTGTGGGCTTGACCTCACTATGGATTCGGAATTTTTATTTGAGATTAAAGACGCTGAGATCATAAACAATCAAGTGGGTATGCAAGTGTTATATTTTGAATCTGAAAATGATGCTATAGATCGAATAAATCCCATAGATAAAACAGTTAATTATCTTCCATTATCAAATCCACAAACGCTTTATGTACGATTAGAAAATGAAGCTGAAAATAATTGTTATAAGATTGCGCCAATGCAAATAGAAGCACGCCAAGCTCCTATTTATAATAATCCAATAGACGTCTTTGAATGTGATATCGATAAAACAGGTTTAGTAACAGCAGATTTAAGTAATATAATAAATGATATAACTACAGGGAGTCCAACAGAATTAAGCGTTTCTTTTCACCTCACACCACTTAATGCTGAACTTGGATCTAATGCAATTCCGTTAATATATACAGCAACAAGTAATCCGCAAATAATTTATGCAAGAGTAGAAAACATAAATTCGGGATGTTTTGAAACTCCTACTTTTAGTCTTAATGCGCTTTCACTTCCAGGTGTACAATTGGGCAAATCTATTACTGCGTGCGCTGACAATAACAATTTTTCACTAGAATGGGATTTAACTCAAATTGAATTAGAGGTTTTAGAAGGCAGACAATATAATATTGGATTTACTTATTTTGAATCTGAAGAAGATGCATTAATAGGTAGCAACCCTATTTCAAACCCTGAAAATTATACAAACACATCTAGCCCACAAACTATTTATGCCAAAATCACAAATGCAACAACGAGCTGTTTTGAAACTGTTCCATTTGAACTCATAATTAATACCCCTCCAGAAATCAATGAATTTGAAACCTATAGTGTTTGTGAAAACCCAGAAAACGCCGTAAACCTTTTAGATATTAACGAAATACTTATTGATAATACCTATAACGTTATTATCAACTATTTCTCAAATGAGGCAGATGCAGAGGCTAATGAAAATGCCTTAGACTCAAATTATGTTTATTCTAGCCCAACAGAAACACTTTATACTAGGGCAGAATTTAGCACTACGCATTGCTATCTAGTTTATCCTTTTCAATTGGTTACAAATCCCCTGCCTGTTGCAAATACCCCAAATACTCTAGTGGTTTGTGATGATGATTTTGACGGATCTATTTCAGTTAATTTATCGCAGCAAAACTCAGCCGTTTTAGGCAATCAAAATTCAAATGATTTTACTATTAGCTATTATAGTTCCAATACTGATGCGATTGAAAACAGAGACCCAATAACCTCAAATTATGCTATTTATGACGGTGATATCATCTATGTTCGATTAGAAAATAATGACACAGGTTGTTATGATATCTCACAGTTTTCTGCTGTTGTTAATCCGCTTCCTAGAGTTTCTATTTCAGATCAAGTAATTTGTTTAAATGATTTACCATTATCAGTTTCTGCCAACACTAACTCAACTTCAGACACATACCAATGGTCTACCGGAGAAACCTCATCGGAAATTGAAATTAATGAAATCGGATTATACACTGTTACAATAACTAATCAATATGGATGTACATATACAGATACATTTAGCGTTACGGAATCTGAGTCTGCAATGATTGATGTTATTGAAACTATAGATTTTTCAGACCCTAACAATATCACCGTGACTGTTACGGGAATAGGCAATTACCTATACCAACTTAACACTAATCCTTTTCAATTATCTAATGTGTTTCAGAATGTTCCTATAGGACAAAATACCATTACTATTATAGACCAAAATGGTTGTGCTAGTATCACAAAAGACGTTTTTGTCATAGACACTCCTAAACATTTAACTCCAAACGATGATGGTGATTTTGACACATGGCACATTGCTGGTGTTGAAACACTACCAGGAACTATTATCCATATTTTTGATCGTTTTGGAAAATTAATGACACAACTTAATCATAACTCACAAGGTTGGAATGGTACTTATAACGGTAAAAAAATGCCAGCAGGAGATTATTGGTTTGTTGCAGATGTTATTCAGAATAGCAAACAGTTTCAGGTCAAAGGTCATTTTACACTTAGACGTTAAATGTTTTAAATCAAAAGTTGGATGTTTTTATACAATTGTCATTCATCCAATAAAAAACGTTAGTTATCCTTAAAAATCCCCATTACTGGTGATTTTATAGTATTTTTTTTTCTTCTACATTGCTTTAATTAAAATAACACTGTGAGACCTAACTTAATCTTTTCCCTTATTATAACGCTTATTGGTATTAATTATAGTTATTCCCAACAAATAACTACGGATGATACTTTACTACTAGAACAACTCATCCAACAAAATCTGGGACAAAATTGTGTTGAAATTTCTAATATATCTTCAAGCATCAACGGCTCAATAAATGGTATTGATAGTTATGGTTCTTTTGATAGAGCAAATTCTAATTTCCCTTTTGAAAATGGAATTTTACTAACCACTGGTAATGTAAACTCTGCTGGCAATATTCTTAATAGCAATCCCTTAAATGAAGGAGATAATACATGGGGAACTGATATAGATTTAGAAAACGCTTTAGGAATCTCTAATACACAAAATGCCACCTCAATACAATTCAATTTCATTTCCGTTGCTAATCAAATTCAGTTTAATTATTTACTAGCTTCAGAAGAATACCAACAAGAATTTCCTTGTTTTTATTCTGATGGCTTTGCCTTTTTAATTAGAGAAGCCGGTTCTTCTGCTCCATATTCTAATATTGCTTTAATTCCTGGTACAGGAATCCCTGTAAATACGCGTACAATACACGATCAAATTGAAGGCTTTTGTACTGCCGAAAATGAAGCTTTTTTTGAAGGCTATAATGTTGGAGACACTAATTATAACGGTAGAACAACGGTATTAACAGCAAGAGCGGCAATTCAACCCAATGTAGAATATCAAATTAAGTTAATTATAGCTGACCAAACGGATAATAATTTTGATTCCGCAGTTTTTATAGAAGGTAATAGTTTTAATGCCAATGTTGACCTTGGTCCAGATATTACAACCTGTGGAGATTCTGTTTCTATAAATGGTGATATTCAAAATCCGCAAGCCTCTTATAATTGGTATCAAAATGATGTTCTTTTAGCCGGTGAAAATAACCCAACATTAAACGCACTATCTTCTGGGATCTATAAGGTTGAAATCACCATACAACTCAACGCCACGTCTTGTGTTATTGAAGATACAATTGAAATCACACTCGATTCTGAACAATCTTCAACTCAAATTTCAGATATCGTATACTGTGATGATGACTCTAATGATGGTGTAGAGGATTTTAATCTTACAACTAAAGATAATGAAGTTTTGGCTTCTGTGCCTCCTTCAAGCTACAACATCAGCTATCATTACTCTAGTGAAGATGCTGAGAACAATGACAACCCTATTCTTGGCACTATTCAAAACACAAGTTCTCCACAACCTATATTTGTTCGAATTGAAGATACTGTAAATGGCTGTTTGGCATTTTCTACATTTAATTTAGTCGTAAATGAAAAACCTGAATATGAAGATCCAGATCCTATTATTGCTTGTGAAGACCCGACCTTAAATGGCTATACATTCGTAGATTTAAACGTTGCTAATGATCAAATTACAAACGGCAATCCTAATATATATGTGTCTTATCATTTTTCAGAACCAGAGGCAGATTTAGGTCAAAGTCCAATTTTTTCACCGTATGCCAATTTAAATACGGACCAAACATTATATGTTAGAATCTATGATGCCTTAACAGGTTGCTTTTCTACAACGACGATATCTGTTGAATTTCAAGATCTTCCTGCTATAAATTTAGATGATCAAACTATTAATGCTTGTGAAGTCGATGAGGATGGTTTTGAATCTTTTGATTTAACAAGTATAATTGATGATGTTTTACAGGGCATTTCAGGTTTAGATCTTAGTTTTCATGAGACTGAATTTGACGCACACAATAACCTCAATCCTATTGCGGACGCAGATAATTATCAAAATACAATTGAAGGTTTTCAGCAACTCTACATACGTGTTCAAGATCCAACAACAGGCTGTTATACCGTTACTAAACTGTCATTATACACTAATATTATCAGAACAGAATTATCCGGCAATGTCTTTATAGTTTGTGATGATATTTCTAATGATGGCATGGCTAATTTTGATTTGAATGAAGTTCAAACAGAACTCTTAGATGGTTACGACGAATTTGAAGTTACATTTTTTCTTACCGAAGACGATAGAACCAATGCTATTAATGAAATAGACAAAACAGTACCATTTAACGTCATAAATAACGGCACAACTATTTACGCTGCCCTAATTGATGATGAATGCACTGGAGATGTTGATATTGTGTTACAAATAGCACCAGCTGTTAGCTTAACACCTCAAGTTACGGACTATTGTGATGAAGATGCTGATGGTTATACCACGTTAGTCATGGATACATTTAATAGTGTTGCGCTACAAGGTGTACAAGCTGGAAATGTAAAATATTACCTCACCGAAGATGACGCTATTAATAATGAAAACATACTTCCAGATTATTATTATAACACCACTAACCCGCAACTATTTTATATAAGAGTGACCAATGCGCAAACAGAATGCTATGATATTTCTACACTAGAGGTCAATATTGTTAGTGCTCCTAGTATTATGTATCCGGAATCTATAATTATTTGTGATGATAATGATGATGGCATTTCAATTGTGAACTTAGGATCAAAAATTCCAGAAATAGTAACAACTACGGCAGGTGTAGACATTAGTTTTTACAATAATTATAATGATGCTATTGCAAGTGACAATGTAATTACCGATCCTGATAACTACACTACCGCAACTCAATACATTTATGCGCGTGTAGAAAATGAAAGCACAGGTTGTTACAGTCTCTCTGGGTTTTATATTTATGTGAATACCTTACCAGAATTTATTCCAATCACCAATTTTGAAAACTGTGAAGCGGATATTACTGGAGTGGCTGATTTTTATTTTTATTTAAAAGATGATGAAATATTAAATGGTCAGCAAGATAAACAAGTGTTATATTATGAATCAGAAGCCGATGCGCTAGCTGGTTTCAATGTTATAGACAAATATTCTATTTATAATAACACCGATAGTCCTCAAACAATATATGTTAGAGTAGAAAGTTTTACGGATTCTGATTGCTATGGTACGT
The DNA here is from genome assembly GCF_013404085.1 of Winogradskyella helgolandensis. Lineage (NCBI taxonomy): Bacteria > Pseudomonadati > Bacteroidota > Flavobacteriia > Flavobacteriales > Flavobacteriaceae > Winogradskyella > Winogradskyella helgolandensis. The sequence continues at coordinate 4,070,164 of NZ_JABFHO010000001.1, forward strand.
CTTCATTTGACATTGAAGTCGGATCCATTCCTATTTTCAACGCTGCGGAAAGCATTTTTGTCTGTGATGATATCAGTAATGATGGTTTTATAACTTTAGATTTAAATGATAAAATTGCTGAAATGGTAGCTGGTAGTCCGGAAACTTTGGATGTAACATTTCATGAGTCTGCTGATGATGCACTTACCAATACCAATCCTGTGCCATTAATATACACCAACACTACAAATCCACAAGAGCTTTATGCTAGAGTTGATAACGGAAATTATTGTAAAGGAATTTCTGCTTTTGATATTAATGTCATCTCTGCTCCTGTTGTTAATAACTCAACACCAATTGCACAATGTGATGATAACTACGATGGGATTATAAGTTGGGATTTAACCGTTTCTGAAATTGAAATTCTAGGTGTAAGACAAGATAATATTGAGGTTACTTATTTTGAATCTATTGAAGATTTGGAAGACAACATCAACCCTATTCAAGACCCTGAAAATTACAATAACATCAGTAATCCACAAATTGCATACGTAAAAATAATCAACACTTTAAGTAATTGCTATGTTAATGTACCACTCGAACTAATTGTGAATCTTCCTCCTCTTTTCAACGATTTTGAAGTTTATGAGATTTGCGACAATCCCACAAATAGTTTTGATCTTGCAGAAATTGAAGCCGTCTTAATTGATCCCGATACTGAAGCAACACTTGCATATTTTGAAACCTTTAATAATGCTCAAAACAATACAGATCCACTAGATTTAAATTACAATTATCAAACTATAAACGACGTTGTTTATGTTCGAATAGAACATCCTGTAACGGGTTGTTTCTTTGTGTATGATTTTATACTTCAAATTAATCCGCTGCCTATTGCTAATATTCCAAGCAATATTGAAGCTTGTGATGACGATTCTAATGATGGCATCGCATCTTTTAATCTCGAAACTCAAACTAATACTGTTTTAGGAACACAAAACCCTGATGATTTTACGGTAACTTATCACTTAAACCTTACGGATGCTGAAGATGATGAAAATGCTATTTCATCTCCTCATATAACAGCAAATCAACAAATCACAGTCCGAATTGAAAACAACGATACAGGATGTTTTAGTTTAACGGATTTTAATTTAATCGTAAATCCACATCCAAATGTTCCAGAACCACTTTTAGAATGTGATACGAATTATGATGCTAGTACACCATTCGATTTAACAACGGCTGAAAGTGATTTATTTACAACACCAAATCCTGATAATATAATCACGTATTATACATCAGAAGATGATTTACAATTAGATAACAATCCTATTTTAAATCCCAACAATTATTACAATATTAGTAACCCTCAAACCATATTTATAAAAGTATATAATTCGGTTGCAGATTGCTTCACATTTGTGCCTTTAGAATTACATGTCAATCTTCCGCCTGCCACAAATCCTTTTGAAATTTTTGCGACCTGTGCAAACGACACTAATAGTTTCGATTTAACGACAATAAATGATGTTATTGTGGACACCAATTACAATGTACTTTTTAATTATTACACATCAGAAGCGGATGCTATTGCCAACCAAAATCCCTTAGATACAAATTACACGTATTCAAGTACGAGTGATATCATTTATGCACGTGTAGAATTTAGCACAACGCATTGTTATTATATTCATCCTTTTCAACTACGTGTTAATCCGCTACCAATAGCTAATCAACCACCTAATCTAGAGGTATGTGATGATAATTTTGATGACTATTTTGATTTCAATTTAAATCAACAAACAGCACCTATTTTAGGCTTTCAAAATCCATCTAATTACAGCGTCACTTACTTTAACAATCTACTTGAAGCCCACGAAGGGCAAAACCCAATTAATGCCGATTCATACAATGGCAATACTAACGATATCATTACAGCACGAATTGAAAATAATACTACAGGCTGTTATGATTTAGTCGATTTTTCACTAATTGTAAATCGAAAACCTTTTGTAAATATTCCTGAACAAGTGGTTTGTATCGACAATTTACCTTTGGTAGTTTCTGCCGATACGTTTTATCCTACAGACAGATTTTTATGGTCAACAAATCAAATTGGTTCTGAGATTGAAATCACCGAAGTTGGGACGTATTCTGTCACGGTAACTACAGAAAATGGTTGTGTAACTACAAGCACATTCAATGTTACAGCTTCAGAATCTGCAACTATCGATTTAACGGAAACTGTAGATTTCTCTGATCCTAATAATATTACAATCACCATAAGTGGTATTGGAAATTATCAATTTATTTTAGATGATGGTAACCCCCAAGATTCTAATATTTTTGAGAATGTTGCCTTAGGATATCATACAGTTACCATAATTGATTTAAATGGTTGTGCAGAAGTGACCAAAGAAGTTCTCGTTATAGATGCACCACCGTTTTTCACTCCCAATGGTGACACACAAAACGATACGTGGCATATTATAGGCATAGAAACCTTGCCTGGCAGTATTGTTTATGTTTTTAATCGTTACGGAAAGCTCATAAAACAAATGGGTTCTAGCACACAAGGCTGGGACGGAACGTATAACGGATATAATATGCCAGCCACAGATTATTGGTTTTTAGCAGAAATAAAACAAGGCAATATTGCTTTTGAAGTACGAGGTCATTTTGCGCTTCGTCGTTAATAAAAACACATCAGCTTTTTTAACACCTTATTACATTTTAAATAATTGATAGAAGTGTATCTTTGCTTTCCCTTACAACGAAAATGAAGCAAACATTACTAGCTATTACCCTATTATTTTCCCTATTGAATTATGCCCAGAACATTTCAGTAGATAGCGAGACGTATACACCTCAACAACTTGTAGAAAACATCTTAATTGATAGTGATTGTATCAATAATGTTACCGTAACTAATGTGGTTGGTGGTGATTTTGGAGGAACCGATCAAAGCTACGGATATTTTGAAGCCAATGGTTCTAATTTCCCTTTTGAAAGTGGTATTGTGCTCAGTACAGGAAAATTAACAAATGTTCCTGGACCAAATAATAATTTAAGTGATGATAATGCACCAAGCTGGACTGGAGATTTTGACTTAGAAAGTGCACTAAACGAATCCGGCACCATCAATGCCACCATCTTAGAGTTTGATTTTACATCTGTAGCATCACAAATTAGTTTTAGATATATTTTTGCATCAGAAGAATATCAAGAGAACAATTCTAATACCTGTAATTATTCTGATGTATTTGGGTTTTTAATTCGGCCTGTTGCAGGACAAGTACAATATGAAAATATTGCAATTGTACCAAACACCAACATTCCTGTTAAAGTAACTACGGTTACACCTGGAGTTCCCAATAATTGTCCACCAGAAAACGAAACGTATTTTGGCAGTTTTAACGATGCTAATGCTCCTATAAATTTTAATGGTCAAACGGCTATTTTAACAGCAACTGCAAACGTTGTTCCCAATGTTACCTACCACGTAAAGTTAGTCATTGCAGATGAAGCTAATTACAGATACGATTCGGTCGTCTTTTTAGAAGCTGGCAGTTTTGAGCTATCTTCAGATTTAGGCCCTAATTTGCTTGTTGCAACTAGTAATGCTCTATGCGAGGGAGAAACTATAGAACTAAATGCAAGACAAGATGGGCAAAATGCATACGATTGGTACAAAGATGGTAGCTTAATTGATTCTCAGCCTAGCAATTGTGTGAATTGTGGTACGTATACCGTTACCGAAGAAGGAACCTATAACGTTGAAGTCACCTTAGCCAATGGCTGTATTGCCTATGGAGAAGTGATTATAGAATATGCATCATTACCCCTTGGCGTTAATTCTATTTTAGTTGAATGTGATGCAAATCAAGATGGTTTAACCATTTACGATTTATATAATGCTTCCTTTGATTTAATTGATGGAGATCAAGGTTTAACTGTCGATGATTTTTTCTTGTCAGAAGCAGAGGCTATAGCAAATATAAATCCGATTGCAAATCCTGATGCGTTTCAAAACACTTCACCTTTTCAAATCGTTTTTGCACGAATTGTGAATCAAGCCAATTGCCCTACTGTTGCAGAATTAGAATTACAAATTTCAAATAATGTTTTAAATATCCCAGATTTGGAAGCTTGCGATGGAGATGTTGTTGATGGATTTGCGACATTTAACTTAAATGATACTTTTAATTATATCCAAACTCAAATTTCTGATGATATTTTTGTTAGTTATTACGAATCAGAAATTGATGCTTTTAATGGCACTAACGCATTAAATCCAACATTCGACAATACGATTGCATATTCTCAAAGCCTATATGTAAAAGTAGACACCGATATTGGGTGTTACGGTATTTCCACTGTAAACCTAAATGTACTTTACACTCCTTTATTAGAAGCTGATGAAACTTTTCTATATTGTTTAAACACATATCCAGAACCGCTTACTATTTTTGGTGGAGTGCTTAATGATTTACCAAATAATTATTATTACGAATGGCAGTTTAATGGCACAACAACAGATGTCAATACGTTATTTTATGATGTTACAGAACCTGGCACTTATACTGTAATTGTTACAGATCCAAATGGTTGCTCTTCTAGTAGAACAATTACGATTTTAGCTTCGGAAACAGCAACAATAGAAAGTGTTAACGTTATTGGTGTTGCGCCAAATAACACGGTTACAATTTCTGTCTCCGGTATTGGAGACTATGAAATTGCTTTAGATGATATCGATGGATTATATCAAGATAATTTTGTATTCACTAATGTTTCTAAGGGATTTCATACTGTTTATATAAGAGATAAAAATGGCTGTGGTACCGCTGAAGAAACCATTTCTGTTATAGGCTTTCCTAAATTCTTTACCCCAAATGGTGATGATGATAATCCCACGTGGCAAGTTACTGGAGACGAGGACCAATTTAATCAAATAGCATCTATTCAAATTTTTAACCGTTATGGTAAATTAATGACGGTATTAACGTCTGCAAATCGCAGTTGGGATGGAACACTAAAAGGCAAACCGCTTCCGAGTGATGATTATTGGTTTGTCGCAGATTTCATTGATGGCAAATCCTATACTGGTCATTTTGCACTGAGAAGATAATTCCGGTTTTTTACATTCACTAAAAAGAAACTACGCTACAAGTTATATCTATTATAATATAGATTGTTATTTCTAAGTAAAAACAAACCACATTTAGCATTTTAAAAACGTGAAATAATAAATTATAATCAGTTAAACTCCTGATTGATTTCACAGTACAACAAATAGTCTTCATATTTTGAGTTGTCACATAATCTTCTATTTTTGTAATAACTAACACAACCATTATTTGAGCAAGAATTAGCATAACTATTACTTAACAAACAGTAGTACATTATTACATATTTTTGCGAACTCTATTTTTTAAACTACATGAAGAATTACACCTTATTTCTATTTCCACTTGTTTTATTTTTAAACGGTTATTTTTTAATAAATAATACAGACTATTCGACTTACGAAACTGAAAGCATTGCTTGTCCGGCTCCAGCAATAAACACATTTAGTCCTTCAAGCGGACCTGAAAACACAGAAATAACAGTTAATGGAAGTAATTTCGATACGACAACGACAGTTGATTTTAACGGTACTAATGCGACCTTTACAATAATAAATGACAGTAAAATGACTATTATTGTGCCTTCTGGAATTGCTACTACTTCTAATATTACGCTTACGACTTCTGGAGGCTGTGACACTACAACTGTTACAAGCTTCTCCTTATTAAATTCTGATTGTAATTCTGCGGATGAGATTTATATATCTGAAGTTTATGATTCAGACGGTGGAAGTTATGGTGTTATAGAGCTCTATAATCCAACAAACACCACAATAAACTTGGATGCCATTTATGAAGTACAACGTTTTGGAGATATTGGTAATGCAACACCGAGTGCAACGATTCCATTAGAAGGTTCTATTGCTCCGCTCAGTACTTATATTATTGAAATGGGTAGTACAGGTAATTCGTGTAGTGGTTTAACTGCTGGCATATCAATAAACGCTGGTATTAATGAGGATGACGAAATTAAATTATTAAAAAATGGAACTATCATTGATGTGATGTATACTGACGATGAAATTGGCTATAGTTTCATTAGAAATGCAGATGCATCTGCACCAAGCACAACATATAACCTTAACGAATGGTTACTGTTAGAAGATGAAGATTGTTCTGATTTAGGATCACATACATCAAATGGTGGTAGTTCTGCACCAACTATTACACATCCCAACAATCAAGATATTTGCGAAAACGGAACAGCTAGCTTTTCTGTATCTGTAAATACAGGATCGTATTCTTACCAATGGCTTGTACTTAATACTTCTGGAAACTGGGTAAACATCAGTAACGATAGTAATTATTCTGGTGCAACCACTAGCACATTAACTATTGCTAATACTCCTGCTAGTTTTAGTGGGTTACAATATTACTGTATGATGTCATCTGTAGATTGTAATCTTGTTTCAAATGCAGCGCAACTTATCGTTTCAAATCCTGAAGTAGATACATTACCAAACCAAACCGTATGTTCTAATTTTATTCTACCTGAACTAACTAACGGAAATTATTATACAGGAACTAACGGTACAGGAACTCAACTAAATGCTGGAGATGTAATAACATCTTTTCAAACCATCTATATTTTTAATTCATCGGGAACTCCTCCTAATACGTGTAGTAATGAATCTAGCTTTACCGTTTCCATTAGTGGAAATCCACTTGTAAGTGTTTTAGATGACCAAACTGTTTGTTCTGAGTATGTCTTACCAAGTATAACTAATGGAAATTATTTTACAGCGCCTGATGGAAATGGTACACCTTTAATTGCAGGAGATATTATATCAGCATCACAAACGATTTATATTTATAATGCGTCTGGAGTTGCTCCTAATATTTGCACTAACGAAAGTAGTTTTGAGGTCAATGTAATTGGAACTCCAGATGTAAATATACTTCCTGATGTTTCGATTTGTTCGGAATTCATTTTACCAACACTAACAAATGGAAACTATTTCACAGGAACTAACGGAACAGGAACACCACTTACTGCTGGCACTATTATTTCAACATCACAAACCATTTACATTTATAATGAGCTTGGTACAACACCAGATACATGTACAAACGAAAGTAGCTTTGACATTACCATTTATCCTGCTACAGATTTCGATCTAACCGATTCAAATATTGAAATAGACGGAAGTTCAATAACCATTACAATGCCTAATACTTCAATAGATTACGAATACGCTATTGACGGTACTAGTTTTCAAAGTGAAAATGTATTTACCAATATTTCTGAAGGCTTGAACACCTTATATGTTCAAGATAGCAATGGCTGTATTGTTAGATTTATATCATTTGAAATTCAACCAGCAGCAGACGAGCTATTTATTCCAAATGGCTTTTCTCCTAATAATGATGGCGAGAATGAATGGTTTAACATTCAAGGTCTATATGATGTTTACACCAACCATAAATTAGAAATTTATAACCGATATGGCACTTTAATTTTTGAAGGAAATAACACTAAAAAATGGTTCGGAATAGCAAATAAAGGGGTAATGCACAACGATAAAGTGCTACCTGTAGGCACCTATTTTTATGCTTTATATTTAAATGAGCCTAATACGGATTCTAAACCTTTAATGGGTTGGGTTTATCTTAATAAATAAACCACTTATTTTTTTCAACCTTTAATTTGAACCAATGAAACGCATTAATTTACTAATTCACTGTACCTACGTCTTAAGTTTATTTTTTATAACAAATACTTATGCCACAGTTAGTAGTGATATTGAAGAAGACAACAGCTTTTGTCCTGCACCAATAATTAATACGTTTACACCTGCTACTGGACCACAAAACACGTTAATTACGATTAACGGTAGTAACTTTAGTGCTGCAGCTTCAGTATCAGTTGATGGAATTAATACCACCTTCACCATAATAAATGATTCTCAAATCACAGCACTTATACCTGCTGGTGCAATTGATACTTCTGGCATTTCTATTATAAGTAATGGTGGTTGTACAGGGACTTCTTCATCAGATTTTACGGTCTTAGCGACAAACTGTGATTCTGCTGATATTTATATTTCAGAATTATATGATGCCAATGGAGGTGATTATGCTGTTATAGAACTTTATAACCCTACAAATTCCCCTGTGATTATTGATAATGTTTATGTGATTGAACGTTTTGGAGACGTCGGAAATGCGACACCTAATAATATTTTTAACACCATTATAGGTACAATTCCTCCTATGGACACGTTTGTCATTCAAATGGGAAGCGGCACAAATTGTTCTCCTTTAGATGTTGATTTCAATATTCCTACAGGAATTAATGATAACGATGAGTTCAAATTATATAAAAACGGAACTCTTATTGATATCGTAAATGCACCTGATGAAAAAGGCTATACTGTTATCAGAAATGCAGATGCACCGCTACCTCAAACAACTTATGATAGCAACGACTGGACTATTAATTCTAGTGAAAATTGTTCGAACTTAGGGTCGCATACAGCAGATCCAATTACGAATAACATACCTGAAATTATAGATCCAATAACACAAACGATATGTGAGAATGGTGCTGTAACGTTTATTACGTCTTTAAACAATAGTATATTTCAATATCAATGGAAGGTTCTTGATGCTTCAGGAAACTGGGTAGATGTCCCTAACGCTAGTCCGTACTCTGACCCTCAAAATAGCTGGTTAGATATTACTAATGCTCCTTTAAGTTTTGATGGAAATCAATATTACTGTGAAGTTATCTATAATTCTTGTCCATTAATAACGAATGTTGCGCAATTAATTATTGATAATCCCGCTGTGGATACGCTTTCTGATCAAACTGTGTGTTCAAGTTATACGTTACCAATCCTAACTGACGGAGATTATTATACTGTAACAGATGGTGCAGGAACGCAACTTAATGCTGGTGATATTATTTCAACAGATCAAACCATTTATATTTATAATGAAATAGGCACGGCTCCTGATAATTGCTCAAATGAAAGTAGCTTTGACATTACGATTACCGGAACTCCAGATATAGATACAATTACTAACCAAACGGTCTGTTCTAGTTATACATTACCTGCTTTAACTAATGGTGATTATTATACCGCTACTGATGGTGGAGGAACGCAACTTAATGCGGGTGATATTATTTCAACAGATCAAACCATTTATATTTATAATGAAATAGGCACGGCTCCTGATAATTGCTCAAATGAAAGTAGCTTTGTCATTGCGATTACCGGAACTCCAGATGTAGATACAATTACTAACCAAACGGTCTGTTCTAGTTATACATTACCTGCTTTAACTAATGGTGATTATTATACCGCTACTGATGGTACAGGAACGCAACTTAATGCGGGTGATATTATTTCAACAGATCAAACTATTTATATTTATAATGAAATAGGAACAGCTCCAAATATATGTTCAAACGAAAGTAGCTTTGAGGTTTCTGTGAATGGTACACCTAATGTTGATACCCTTGCTGACCAAACAGCATGTGGATCGTATATATTACCTACTCTTACAGACGGTAACTATTTTACAGGTACAAACGGTACAGGAACACCACTTAATGCAGGTGATAGTGTTTCGACTATACAAACTATCTATATTTACGTAGAAATTGGTACAGCACCAGACACGTGTACAAATGAAAGTAGTTTTGAGGTGACTATCACAAGCGCGCCAGATGTAGATACGATTTCTAATCAAGCCGTTTGTTCAGATTACACCTTGCCTTCACTAACCAATGGTAATTATTTTACGGGTACAAACGGTACAGGAACACCACTTAATGCTGGTGATATTATTTCAACAGATCAAACCATTTATATTTATAACGAAATAGGAACAGCCCCAAATATATGTTCAAACGAAAGCAGTTTTGAGGTTACTGTGAATGGCACTCCTAATGTAGATACACTATCTGACCAAACGGAATGTGCATCATACACCTTGCCTACTCTTACCAACGGCAACTATTTTTCTGGCACAAATGGAACAGGCACTCCTCTTAATGCCGGAGATGTAATTTCATCTTCACAAACCATCTATATTTATGTTGAAATTGGTACAGCTCCAGATACTTGTAATAATGAAAGTAGCTTTGATGTTACGATTACTGGAGCACCAAATGTAGATACCTTGGCTAACCAAACTATTTGTTCAGAATATACATTACCTACACTAACCAACGGTAATTATTTTACGGGAACAAACGGTACAGGAACTCTATTTAATGCTGGAGATGTCATTACAACTTCACAAACCTTATATATATATTCCGAAATAGGCACGGCTCCAAATACCTGCTCTAATGAAAGTAGTTTTGACATTACTATTAATGACGCTGTAGATTTCACTCTCGATGAATCCAATATTTCAATAAGCAACAGTATGCTTATAGTTACCATGACGGATCTCACTTCAGACTATTTATACGCTGTTGATTATTCTAGCACGCAAACATCTAATATTTTTAATGATCTTTCAGAAGGTATTCATACGCTACATGTCTCTGATATCTACGGCTGTATCATTAAATCCCTTTCCTTTGAAATTGAAGTAGACCTTTTTATCCCTGTCTTTTTCACTCCTAATAATGATACTTATAATGATTATTGGACTGTTATTGACCGAAATTACATTGTAAAAGAAATCCTTATTTTTAATAGATATGGTAAGCTCATAAAACAATTAATTCCTTTGAATTACTCTTGGGATGGCTATTACAATGGAAAAATGTTAGAGTCGAATGATTTCTGGTATTTAATCACATTAAAAAATGGTGATGAACTTAGAGGTCATTTTGCTTTAAAGCATTAAGTCTTTAATATAAAAAAAGGATTACTCATTAAAAACAATTTTTAAAAAGGACTTCAGAATATAAATTTGGAGTCCTTTTTATTTTAACGCAATTGTAACGCACTACGTCATTTAATTATAATCCCTTTATCGTAACTTTGCTAAATGCGATTTAAAATTGAGTCTGAATTTAAACCTACTGGTGATCAGCCACAAGCTATAAAAAAACTGGCTAAAGGGATTACTGATAAAGAAAAATACCAAACGCTTTTAGGTGTTACGGGTTCTGGAAAAACATTTACAGTCGCCAATGTGATTGAAGAAGTGCAAAGACCAACGCTAGTTTTGGCACATAACAAAACTTTGGCCGCACAACTCTATTCTGAGTTTAAACAGTTTTTTCCAGAGAATGCTGTTGAGTATTTTGTATCCTATTATGATTACTATCAACCTGAAGCTTATATTCCTACTTCTGGTGTTTATATAGAAAAAGATTTATCTATTAACGAGGAAATTGAGAAGATGCGTTTAAGTACAACCTCTTCCCTACTTTCTGGTCGACGAGATGTAATTGTGATTGCATCAGTGTCTTGTTTATATGGTATTGGAAATCCTGTAGAATTTCAAAAAAATGTAATTACATTAGAACGCGATCAGGTTATTTCTCGTACCAAATTATTACATCAACTCGTTCAAAGTTTATATTCTAGAACTGAAGCCGAATTCAAAAATGGTAACTTCAGAATTAAAGGAGATACTGTAGATGTTTTTCCGGGTTATGCAGATCATGCCTTTAGAATTCACTTTTTTGGTGATGAAATTGAAGAAATTGAAGCTTTTGATGCCAGAAGCAACGAAATCATAGAACGCTACGACAGACTGAATATTTATCCTGCTAATATGTTTGTGACCTCTCCTGATGTATTGAATGGAGCAATTAAAGATATTCAAGATGATTTAGTAAAACAATACGATTATTTTAAGGAAATAGGCAAACATCTTGAAGCCAAACGATTAAAGGAACGTACCGAATTCGATTTGGAAATGATTCGTGAATTAGGGTATTGCTCTGGTATTGAGAATTATTCAAGATATTTAGATGGACGATTACCAGGAACACGACCGTTCTGTTTATTAGATTATTTTCCAGATGATTTTTTAATGGTGGTTGATGAAAGTCACGTCACCATTTCCCAAGTTCATGCCATGTATGGAGGAGATAGAAGCCGAAAGGTGAATTTAGTAGATTACGGTTTCCGTTTACCTGCTGCTATGGACAATAGACCTTTAAAGTTTGAAGAGTTTGAAGCCCTTCAAAATCAAGTAATCTATGTTTCTGCGACTCCAGCTGATTATGAAATGCAAAAAACGGATGGTGTTTATGTGGAGCAAGTGATTCGTCCTACAGGATTATTGGATCCAATTATTGAAGTCAGACCAAGTCTAAATCAGATTGATGATTTAATTGAAGAAATTCAAAATCGTGTTGAAAAAGACGAACGGACTTTAGTCACCACGCTGACCAAACGAATGGCTGAAGAATTGACAAAATATTTAACAAGAATTTCGATTAGAACTAGATATATTCATAGTGATGTAGATACTTTGGAACGTGTTGAAATCATGCAAGATTTACGAAAAGGAGTTTTTGATGTGTTGGTCGGTGTCAACTTACTTCGTGAAGGTTTAGATTTACCAGAAGTATCACTGGTGGCTATTTTAGATGCGGACAAGGAAGGCTTTTTACGTTCAGCACGTTCTTTAACGCAAACCGTTGGTAGAGCTGCAAGACATCTTAACGGTAAAGCCATTATGTATGCTGATAAAATTACCAAAAGCATGCAAAAAACAATAGATGAAACGAATTACCGTCGAGAAAAACAAGTTGCATACAACACTAAACACAACCTTGTACCAAAAGCATTAAATAAGAGTTTAAATAGTGCTTTAACGCAAAATTCAGTGAGTACTTACCGAACAGAACTAGATGCACAAATAGCAGCAGAACCAGAAAGTGAATACCTAACAAAAGGAGAACTCGAAAAGAAAATAAGAGAACGACGCAAATTAATGGAACAAGCCGCAAAAGCCTTAGACTTTTTAGAAGCAGCACGTTTTAGAGATGAAATTACGGCTTATCAGAGTAAATTGGAGAAGTTGAAGGTTTAAAAAAGTGGTCAGTGGTCGTTGGTTAGTTAAAAATGTAGAGTTTGAAGTGAATTAGTATAATAATTATTCACTACTAACATTCATTCATTACTTTATTCTTGGGACTAATTATATTGCACCTTAAAAATATCAATTAAAAAATCTGGTGGTACAATTTTATTAGGAAAGCTATCCATTAAATCTAACACACGATTAATAGACTCATGACTTAAGCCCATTCTAAGTCCGAAATTGTGAATTTTAACCAATTGTTTAGGTGCTACTTTATGATCTAAATTCATAAGTAATACTAATCTATGAAATTGAACAATACGTTCACTATGTGACTTTAAATTTACATAAGTGACAGGATGTTCAAAAAGATATTGAAAATCTTCTTTAGAAATTTCCAACTGTTTAGCGATGCTATATAAAAATTTATATTCTATAGATTTTATATTTTCATCTGTTTGAGCGAATGCAATCATCTCGGAAAGCAAACTCAGTTTTTCAACGCGATTAATCATGATTATATGGGGATTAATTTATACTGTAAAGTTACAGAGGTAGTTTATTTTATTGTCGTTGATATAATGTATCTTGTCGAAAAATTGATTGTACTTAGTCGATTTTTTTAAACGTTTATCAATATACTTTATCAGTTACAGCATGAAATCGAAGCATTTGCACTTGCTATTTCTAGTATTTATTCTACACCAACTATCAGCGCAAAGCACTGCTTCTGAACAGATTACGAAATTCACTATTGCGTCACCTCAACTCGATTCCTCAAAAACTATTTGGGTGTATTTACCTACAAATTATAAAAAAACTAAAAAATCGTATCCCGTCATTTATATGCATGATGCGCAAAATTTATTTGATGCAGAAACATCCTATGTTGGAGAATGGGAAGTTGATGAATATATGGACAAACTAACCGATAATAAAAGTATCATTATTGGGATTGAACATGGCAATGCTAAACGTATAGATGAACTCACCCCATATAAACACGAAAAACATGGAGGAGGAAATGGAGATGCCTATTTAGCATTTATTAAAAACACTTTAAAACCGCACATAGACGTTGCTTACAGGACAAAACCAGAAGCAGAACATACCTCAATTTTTGGATCATCCTTAGGAGGTTTGCTATCCTTTTATGCTGTAATAAAATATCCTGAAACATTCGGAAACGCTGGAGTATTCTCTCCTGCATTTTGGATTAATCCTGAAATTTTTGAATTAGTAGAAGCTACTGATATCCCAGAAACTTCAAAATTTTACTTTCTGGCTGGCAGTGATGAAGGAGACACTATGATTCCGAAGTTAGAAAAAATGATTAAATTACTTCAATCTAAAGGAGTCAATGAATTGCAATTTGAAAGCCATACGATTGAAGGTGGACAACATAATGAAAAACTTTGGGCAACTCATTTTGGAGAGGCGTATCAATATCTAATATCTAACAATTAACGTATTCCCATTTTGAAGGGAATGAAAATAAATTTTCAATGACAAATAACGACATATTCAAAAAATTAAGAGTAGCGCACAAGCTAAGAGACGATGATATCGTAAAAATCTTAGAATTAGTAGATTTCAGAATTTCCAAAAGTGAACTGAATGCCATGTTTAGAAATGAAGACCATCCTAAATATATGGAGTGTGGTGATCAGATTTTAAGAAATTTCTTAAATGGGTTAATTATTCATTTACGCGGACCAATGCCAAAAAAGGGAGAGAAAAAGAAAGAAGAAAAGAAGAAAGATTAAATTCTTAAATAATAGAAATAAAAAAGAGCAACAAATAAATGTTGCTCTTTTTATATTTTAATATCTCCTATCAGGTTTTAAAAATCCTGAAAGAATAAAAATTTATTTATTCAATACTTCTTGCACCTTATCAGCTGCCTCTTGGAACTCAGTTGCACTCATTACATCTAAACCAGAATTGTCAATTAATTCTTTTGCGATGTCTGCATTTGTTCCTTGTAAACGTACAATGATTGGCACAGTAATGTTACCCATGTTTTTATAAGCATCAATGACACCTTGCGCAACACGATCACATCTTACAATTCCACCAAAAATGTTGATTAAAATAGCTTTTACAGCAGGATCTTTTAATATAATTTTAAAAGCCGCTTCTACTCTAGCCGCATCAGCAGTACCACCAACATCTAAAAAGTTAGCTGGCTCACCACCTGCTTGCTTAATTAAATCCATAGTAGCCATTGCTAAACCAGCACCATTTACCATACAACCAACGTTTCCGTCTAAGTCCACATAGTTTAAACCTAAAGCACCTGCTTCAACTTCAATCTGGTTTTCTTCACGTAAATCACGTAATTGTGCTAAATCTCTGTGTCTGTATAATGCGTTGGCATCTAAAGTTACTTTAGCATCAACAGCCATTATTTTATCATCACTAGTTTTTAAAACTGGATTGATTTCAAATAAAGACGCATCCGATTTATCATAAGCTGTATATAAAGCCGTAACAAATTTTGTCATTTCTTTAAAAGCTGTTCCAGATAAGCCTAAGTTAAACGCAATACGACGCGCTTGAAAAGGTAAAATCCCAGTAGCAGGATCAATTTCTTCATTATGTATTAATTCTGGAGTTTCTTCTGCAACCGTTTCAATATCCATTCCACCTTCCGTAGAATACACAATCATATTTCTACCTGTAGCACGATTTAATAAAACAGACATGTAATATTCGTTAGGCTCATTTTCACCTGGATAATATACATCTTCTGCTACTAAAACTTGATGAACACGTTTTCCTTCTGCTGAAGTTTGAGGTGTTACCAAATCCATTCCTATGATTTGTCCTGCAATATCTTCAACCTCTTTAAGGTTTTTAGCCAATTTTACGCCTCCACCTTTTCCACGTCCACCTGCATGAACCTGAGCTTTAATAACATGCCAACCTGTAGCAGTTTCAGCTGTTAATTGCTTTGCCGCATCTACAGCTTCTTTAGCACTTTGAGCTACTATACCACGTTGGATACGTACTCCAAAACTGCTTAATAATTCTTTTCCTTGATATTCGTGTAAATTCATTTTTAATCAGAAATTTATTGGTCTGACAAAAGTAAGCATACTAATAGTTTTTACCAATAGTTTTTAAAATTGATTTATCTCTTAACAAAACAGTGTCTAGAAGTTTAATCAATTAAACGCTTTATGGCAGAAAATGCCTTATCTACCAAATAGTCTTCTACCACAATGGTGAATTCATTAGTTGTGGAAACCACTTCATATAACGTAATGTTTTCCCAAGCTAAACGTTTAAATATTTGGTAATATAACCCAACGATTTTTGAATTTCCCTTAGGTAAATAAATACTAATCGCAGACAATTTTTCTTGTAATCCAATCTGTGTTTCTTTTTTGAAGGCTTTAAGAACACTATCTTTTTCAGACGTTGAAATAATAATATTACTTTCAAACATACCACGTGTAAAGGCATAAAATGTTTGATGATTTTCACTGATCTTTTCTAAAATCTGTGAATGACTATATATTAAAGTTTTTGAATTCTGAAACGTAAAATCACTTAAATTAGAACGGACTGTAATATCACCTAATTCATTAAATGTTTTTTTTAAACTCTTAGAATTCTCAAGATTTAAAGGTTGTTGATAGCGTCGCAATGCCATCATTATAGCTCCATCTTTTATAGGTTTACGTAACATTGTAGAGATGGGTTCATTCAACTCTTTTGCTAGAGCAGAAAAATTAATAATCTCTCTAGATAAACCTTCTTCTAAAAAAGGACTGGCAACAATTATATCTTGAACACAAGAGGCGATGGTTTTCATACGTTTAAATTTTATGTAACTATTTAAAAAATATCTAAATCAGCTAATTTCAACCATTTTTTTTTCGGTTCCCTAAAAAATGAAATGGTACACATTATCTAGGTTCTCTATAGTGTTAAGGTAAAACAAGAGGATTTATAGCGCATAGTGAATAATTACAATTTTGTTAACTATTTAACATTTTGTGTAAAAATAGCTATTTTTTATCATTTTTATGTTTATTATAAGGATTACATTTACTTTCGCCCTTCAAATAAATTGAATTTAACACTATTACAAATGAACGATAATACCTTATTACAGATTGCAAAGGATTTTGGAAGTCCTGTTTACGTATATGATGCTGAAAAAATTGAAACTCAGTATAAACGATTAACTAAAGCATTTAGTAAGGTTAAACATCTGAAACTTAATTACGCGGTTAAGGCATTGTCTAATATTTCAGTTTTAAAATTATTTAACAAATTGGGCTCTGGTATTGATACCGTTTCTATTCAAGAACTTCGATTAGGCTTAAAAGCCGGTTTCAAACCTGAAAATATAATTTTCACTCCCAATGGTGTATCCCTTGAAGAGATTGAGGAAGCCGCAAAATTAGGTGTTCAGATTAATATTGATAATTTGTCTATCTTAGAACAATTTGGAACTAAGCATCCTAAAGTTCCGGTTTGTATTCGTATCAACCCGCATGTAATGGCTGGTGGAAACACCAACATTTCTGTTGGACATATTGATAGTAAATTTGGAATTTCAATTCATCAGATTCCACTATTACTTCGTATTGTAGAAAACACGAAAATGAATATCAACGGAATTCACATGCATACTGGAAGTGATATTTTAGATATTGATGTCTTCTTGTACGCGAGTGAAATTCTTTTCGAAACTGCAAAAAACTTCAAAACTCTTGAATTCATAGATTTCGGTTCTGGCTTTAAAGTGCCTTATAAAAAAGGAGATATTGAAACCAATATAGAAGAATTAGGCGAAAAATTATCGCAACGTTTCAACGAATTCTGTAAAGAATATGGTAAAGATTTAACCTTAGCATTTGAGCCTGGTAAATTTCTAGTCAGTGAAGCTGGTGTCTTTTTAGCTAAAGTTAATGTGGTAAAACAAACCACCTCAACAGTTTTTGCTCAAATTGATTCTGGGTTCAATCACTTAATACGACCAATGTTATATGGTTCTCAACATGACATTTTAAACATTTCCAACCCAAAGGGTCGTGAGCGTTTTTACTCTGTAGTAGGTTATATCTGTGAGACTGACACGTTTGCCAATAACAGAAGAATTCCTGAAATAAACGAAGGTGATATTCTTTGTTTTAAGAATGCAGGAGCGTATTGCTATTCCATGGCGAGCAACTACAATTCGCGTTACAGACCTGCTGAAGTATTACTCTATAAAGGAGAAGCTCATTTAATTAGAAAGCGTGAGACTTTTGATGATATCCTAAATAATCAAGTTGAGATAGCATTATAGATCAAATTATTTGAGTTAACTTTTTATTTATTCAGGCTACATTTCTCTCTGATTTGCAGTTATCTTTGAGAAGATTTTAAAACCTTCCCATGACTCAAATTGCGCCTAAAATAATCCGTCAAGTTTTTATTTTACTATTAATCTTACTTTTTGGAAGTTTGATTTTTCGTGAAATGCTCCCTTATTTGACAGGTGTTTTAGGCGCAATTACGTTTTATATTCTACTTAGAAAATTAATGAAACGGTTAGTCAATCAATATAATTGGAACGCAACTTTAGCAGCTTTAACCTTAATGTTAGGCTCCTTCATTGTCATTATGGTGCCACTTACGGGTTTTGGAATTATGATAGGTAATAAAGTTTCTGATGTTGCTGATAATAGCGGTAAAGTTATTGACGCGTTTAAGGAGCAAGTTGGACAGTTAAAATTTAAAACTGGTTTTGATTTCAATTCTCAAATAGACACTGAAGCGATTACGTCATGGCTTTCTGAAAGTGCGCAAAGCATGGTAGGCGATACTTTTAATTTATTTGTAGCTATAGGGTTGATGTACTTTATGCTTTATTTCATGCTTACAAATCGAAAAGAATTAAGGCAGTCTTTACGTGATTATATTCCAATGAATAATAGAAATATTGCCGAAATTGGAAAAGAAGTCCAAGCTATGGTAAAATCGAATGCTATCGGAATTCCATTAGTTGCCGTAGCACAAGGGGTTATTGCTTTGATTGGTTTTTTAATTTTTGGTATTGAAGATCCTTTATTCTGGTTTGTGATTGTCACTATTGGCTCTATGATTCCTTTTATAGGCACTTTTGTCGGTATTATTCCTGTTTTTATACTCACCTTATCCAGTGGTCAAACAGCTCAAGCTTGGGGAATTTTAATATATGGTGTAGTAGTTGTAGGCTCAACTGATAATATTATTAGACTGTACGTATTAAAAAAACTTGATGATGTACATCCCTTAGTTACGCTTATAGGC
This sequence comes from Winogradskyella helgolandensis, assembly GCF_013404085.1. Taxonomy (NCBI): domain Bacteria; kingdom Pseudomonadati; phylum Bacteroidota; class Flavobacteriia; order Flavobacteriales; family Flavobacteriaceae; genus Winogradskyella; species Winogradskyella helgolandensis. The sequence goes on from NZ_JABFHO010000001.1 coordinate 4,089,516, forward strand.
GTGATTGTTGGTGTTCCTCTATTTGGTTTTATAGGTTTAATTTTTGGACCATTACTTATCAGTATTTTTATGGCATTAGTCAAAATATATACCGAGGAATATGGTAAGACATTAGATAGCGCACCAGAAGAGCAAAATTAAATTATAGAATGATACTTAAGTTATTCGTAACTTTATAACATCATTCTAATCAATTTAATCAGCTCACCCTCATGAATTCACAATCAAAAACAGCTCATCAAATCTTCTATTTTGCAATTTTATTTCTACTTACAAGCTTTTTATCATTTGCTCAAGGTACTAGATTACTCCGGCAACCAGATATAAGTGCGACTCATATTACCTATACATACGGAAGTGATATTTGGGTTTCAGCATTAAACTCTGGCGAAGCGAAGCGCATCACTTCAACTGCTGCTGGCGAATCTAACCCTTATTTTTCACCAGATGGAAACCTAATTGCGTTCAGTTCTAACAGAGCAGGAACAAACAATGTATACGTGGTCTCTAAAGACGGAGGAGAACCAAAACGCTTAACTTGGCACCCAAGTGGTTCTACAGTTAGAGGCTGGACTAATGATGGGAAACATATATTATTTGCGAGTAATAGAGAAACGGCACCACGACCATATAACAGGCTTTATACGATTTCAGTTGAAGGTGGAGCACCTCAATTATTGACAAAGCAATGGAGCAATGACGGGTCTTATTCACCTGATGGCAAAAAACTGATTTTAGATAAAATGGATCGTTGGGATGAAGAATGGCGCGCTTACAGAGGTGGACAAAATACACCATTGATTATACTAGATTTAAAAACGCAAACAGAAGTTTTACTGCCTAATGAACACACTACAGATATCCAACCGATGTGGTTAGGTGATACTATTTATTTTTTATCCGATCGTGATTTAGTCTCTAATATTTGGTCTTATACTCCATCAAGCAAAACACTGACACAAATTACAACGTTTAAAGGTTCTGATATTAAATGGTTAAGTGGTAATGCTGACACTTTAATTTATGAACGCAATGGTTATTTACACACCATGACAATTTCAACTGGTCAATCCACCCAATTAGCAATACATGTGGTTGGTGATTTTCCTTGGTCGGAAACAAAATGGGAAGATGTATCAAATTCTACACGTTCGGCATCGTTGTCACCAAATGGCAAACGTGCTATTATGCAGTCTCGTGGAGATATCTTTACAATCCCTGTTGAATTTGGAGATTCTAGAAACATCACAGAAAGTTCAGGAACAGCAGACCGACGACCTATTTGGTCACCGAAAGGAGATAAAATCGCATGGTTTTCTGATGCGGATAGAAAGAATTATGCTTTAATGATTTCAGATCAGGATGGTTTATCAAAACCTGAAGCAATTTCTATTGGAGAATCTAAATTAGGCTGGAATCCAACATGGTCTCCAGATGGAAAATACATCGCCTTTGTTGATGATGATGTACGCTTAAAATTCGTCAACTTAGAAACAAAAAAAATTAAAACTATAGATATAGGAGGTACCAATTTAGAACGTAACAGTATTGAATTAAAATGGTCACCAGATAGTAATTGGATTGCTTATGAGAAATCGGGTTCTAATAACTTCAGACAAATCTATATCTACTCGTTAGAAAAAGATACGACAAAACCAATTACAGATTCATTTGCTGATTCTTTTTCGCCAGTTTGGGATTTAAACCAAAAACAACTCTACTTTTTAGCGAGTACAGATGTAGCGCTTGCATCTGGTTGGGCAAATACAAGTTCTATGACGGCAGATCCTGCTTATGCCGCTTATGTTATTAATTTAGATGCCAATGACGATTCTCCTTTTAAGCCAAAAAGTGACGAAGAAGATATCAAAGAAGAAGTTAATGATAAAAGTGATGACAAAAAAGAAGATAAAGACTCAAAAGAAAAAAAAGAAGATGACAGCAAACCAATGCGCATCGATTTTGAAAACATTGGTCGCAGAACGCTAGCATTGCCAATACCTTCTAGAAACTATGGTTACATTGTATCTGGTCCAAAAGGATCTATGTTTATCTCAGAATATGTTCCAAATGATAGAGGAGCACTACTTCACAAATTTAATCTTGAAGAACAAGAGAGCAAGGAATTTGCTTCGGGTGTGCGTTCAGTTTCAGTTACCACAAATGGAGAACATATGTTAGCCCAGATTAACGGTGATTGGCAAGTGATCAGTACAAAAGGAGGAGATGCAAAAGGTGGCAAACGTCTCAAAGTAAATTTACAAATGAAATTAGATCGTTCTGCGGAATGGGAACAAATGTTTGAAGAAGCTTGGAGATATGAGCGCGATTATTTTTACGACCCAAATATGCATGGACGTGATTGGAATGTGGTTTACAAACGTTACGCTCCGTTGGTACCATTTATAAAGCATCGTGCGGATTTATATTACATTCTAGATCAGGTGAATGGTGAGTTATCTGTTGGTCATAGTTTCGTTCGTGGAGGTGATTATCCAGACATCGAAAGGTCTACAACTGGGCTATTAGGAGCAGATATGGTTACCGATAAAAACTATTGGAAAATTGAGCGTATTTATACTACGGAAAACTGGAATCCTGGTTTAACAGGTCCATTAGATGCGCCTGGATTAAACATAAAAGAAGGTCAGTATATTGTAGGTATAAATGGTAAAGAAATAAAAGCTGGAGATAATTTTTATGAATATTTAGATGGTACTTCGGGCAAACAAACGATTCTTCACATTAGTGATAAACCAAAATTTAATGGCCATTGGACAGAAATCGTAGAACCTATTTCTAATGAAAACTCTTTAAGACAACGCACTTGGGTGGAAGATAACCGTAGATTAGTGGACAAATTATCCAACGGTCGTTTAGGGTATATTTGGGTTCCGAATACAGGAGGTCCTGGTTTTGTGTCTTTCAATAGGTATTATTTCGCACAACAAGATAAAGAAGGAGCAGTAATAGATGAGCGTTTTAATGGCGGTGGTTTATTAGATGACTATATGGTAGATTTAATGACGCGCAGTCTTAGAGCAGGATTAACCAATGAAGTACCCAATGGAAAACCGTTAACGCTTCCTGCTGGTATATTAGGACCAAAAGTATTATTGATTAATGAACTTGCGGGTTCTGGTGGAGATTTCTTCCCATGGGTGTTTAGACAGCAAAATGTTGGTAAATTAATCGGCATGACTACTTGGGGTGGCTTAGTAAAATCGTCAACACATTATTCATTAATTGATGGAGGCTCATTAACCGCACCAGACAATGCTGTATTTGATCCAATTAACAATAAATGGATTGCAGAGAATGAAGGAGTCGCACCAGATATTAAAGTGAGACAAGATGCAAAAGCATTATCCAATGGCAAAGATCCGCAACTTGAAAAAGCCATTGAAGAATTAATGAAACAATTAGGCACTAAAAAAGACGTTAAAACTCCTAATTTTTCGCAACCCGCAAAAGGCAACTAACATATAACTATGACAGGTTTAGATATTGTAATGGTATTTGCCGTAATCCTTTTCGCGAGATTAGGAGTACGGTTGGTATCTAAATATATTAAAATGAAGAAAGAAGATAAGGATAAAAGGAATGAATAATTATTTGCGTGATTAACGATTAGTTTCTGAAGTTTGCTTTAAAGGTGAATTAACCCAATATGTATTTAAATCTACAGTTTTACTATTCAATAGACTCGTAGACAATGGCATGGATTTATTGACTAATTTTAAATCTAAGTTTAATGATTTATCTGTAAAAATTTCTTGTGTAAAAAACTCTCTAAACTGAAATCCTATGAGCTTTGATTCTCTATAAATAGTAACACCAGAAACATCTCTAATTTTTTTCAATTTATAAGAAAAATCTTCTGCTACTATATCCTCGTTCCTTGATGTAATACCAGCTGACCAATCCAAAACGTTTATTTTAATAACGTTCTTTTTAATGAGCTTTATATTTTTTACCATCAATTTTTTGTCCTTAAAAAAGAGCTTAATCCTACTTTTACTTTGAATTGAAGCTTTGTCAATCGACTTATTAAACGTAATATAAAATGCTTCTTCTTCACGATCAAATTCAAAATCATCAACACGTAGTGGGTTGGGTTCTTTTATAATAAACCTATTATTGAAAGTCATATAACTTAAGTACATCTTCCCTTCTACAACCTTATATTCAATATTAATTTTAAATAGCGTCCTTGAATCTTTTGTTTTATTACTACTAAATCCAAATCCATAACCATTGCCAGAACGTCCAGAATTATAATCCGAGTTTTCAAATACGTCATAGTTTAATCTATAAATAGCGTAATTAGATTTAGAGATGTATATTTTTCCTTTCGCCTTAAATTTTGAAGGGATATCATCTTTAGAATAAAAGCCTATTTCATACAAAAGTTCATCACCCATAAAAACCACTTTAGGGCTCTCAAATCTGTGATTTACAATAAAATTATCCTTTAAAACGTAAACAAATGAAAAACTTGATCGATCATAATTTCTTATCGGATTATGGATATTTAATATTTCTAATTCATTTCTACTCTTAACCCCTAATCTTGCATTATTGTCTGAATCTAATATTTTAGACTCACCATAGATACTATTGAGTAGCAACGTATCTTGATAAAAGTCGGTATTAAGTTTATAAGAGTAAATCGCCGTTTGATTGTCTTTATACATAAACTTATTGGTATTAAAACCAGCATCAAAATTTTCTATAATACCTTCATTTAAATTGTAATAATTATCATTTACAACCTGATAATCGCGATAGTAACCAATGTAAGAATGCGGTTGATTTGGATAATTGCTTGGAATACTAGAAATGGCTTTTCTTATGATGTCTAAAGACGACTCTGTAGTATTACGATTTGATTTTTTAGACGTCACTATAACAGCGTCCAAACTTTCAATTTTTGGTTTGAGATTAATGATGTTAATACGTTTAGAATCTAAAGTATTTATGCTCAACACTAAAGTTTCATATCCAATAGAGGATATGATAATACGTTTTTCTGTTTTTACATAATGGCCTGGCAACCTAAAACTCCCTTCATCATTAGCTACAAGACCTGTAGATTCCCCTTCAAACTGAACTGTAGCGTAAGACACCGGAAATTTCTCATTATTATCTAAAACTCTACAAATTAATTCTACGGCTCCTTGACTCATTACTACTGAAGTGTAACAAAGTAAAATAACAGATAAGAAAATTGCTTTTTTAGACATGTGCTTATAATTTCAATTTTCCTGTAAAAAAAATGTACATATATTTAATATAAGTACTGAAAAATTATTCATTTTCTAATTGATGCCTGTATGAATCAATATTAGCCTTTTGTTTTTCTGGTAGTTCTGGTTCTTTGATATCATCATATTCTTTAAGTGTATCGTAAAGAATTTTTGCCACAATATATCTTGCTGTTGGTTTATCGTCTGCAGGAAGATTGTACCATGGTGCATGAGGCTTAGACGTTTTATTAATCGCATCTTCATAACAGGTTTGGTAACTATCCCAGTGTTCACGCTCATCTAAATCATCTGGTGAAAATTTCCAGTTTTTTTCCGGTTTTTCGAGTCGTCTTAATAATCTGTTTTTTTGTTCTTTTTTAGAAATATTTAGGAAAAACTTAAAGACGATGGTGCCATTATCTGCTATATATTTTTCAAAGTTATTGATTTCATTGAACCGTCTATCCCAAAAAGCGTCATCAACATCATCTAGACTATTAACGTTTGGCATATTTTCGTACATTAAATATTCAGGATGCACTCTAGTTACCAATACATTTTCGTAATGCGTTCTATTGAAGATCCCAAACTTTCCTCTTGCAGGTAATGCTTTTACATGTCTCCAAAGATAATCGTGTTTCAGCTCATATTCGGTCGGTTTTTTAAAACTGTGCGCTATAATGCCTCTTACATTGAATTCTTTAAAGACTTCACGAATCAAACTATCTTTTCCGGCTGTATCCATACCTTGAATACAAAAAAGTACCGAATATTTTCCATGAGCATACATTCTATTTTGGATGTCTGCTAAATCGCGACTAACTTTTCTTAATTCCTTTTCTATCTTCTTTTCACTTTTACCTAAATCGAATGCTGTTGGTAAATCTTTAATATTAATTTGAGATGAAATTTTGAAATCGTCTATCTTAATATCTTTCATAATAACTAACTTTTTATTTTGAAGCAAACGCCTTTACATCACTTTCGCTAACTTCGGTCCCACCTAAAATAATTAAACGCTCTACTACATTTCGCAACTCACGGATGTTACCCGTCCAATCATAATTCTGAAGTAATTTAATTGCTTTATCAGAAAATGACTTGTTTACATTGCCGTGTTCGTTAGAAATTTTATCAGCAAAATAATTGATTAGAAGAGGAATATCATCACGTCGTTCATTCAAAGCAGGCACTTCGATTAAAATTACCGCGAGCCTGTGGTATAAATCTTCTCTAAATTTACCATCCTCAATTTCTTTCTTTAGATTTTTATTAGTCGCAGCTACGACTCTAACATTCACCTTTATATCCTTATCACTTCCTACACGTTGAATACGACTTTCTTGTAAAGCACGTAATACCTTGGCTTGAGCCGATAAACTCATATCACCAATCTCATCTAAAAATATGGTTCCTCCGTTAGCAGCTTCAAACTTACCTGCTCTGTCTTTTGCGGCAGACGTAAAAGCCCCTTTAACATGACCGAATAATTCACTTTCAATTAATTCTGAAGGGATTGCAGCACAATTCACCTCAATCATTGGGCCTTTTGAACGGTCACTTTTTTGATGTAACCAATGGGCTACGAGTTCTTTTCCTGTTCCGTTTGGTCCTGTAACTAAAACACGAGCATCAGTTGGTGCCACTTTATCAATCATGTCTTTAATACGAGCAATACCATCACTGTTACCTATCATCTCGTAATTTTTGCTGACTTTTTTCTTAAGTCTTTTATTCTCTACAACGAGTTCTTTTCTATCTAAAGCGATACGAACAGTGTTTAAGAGTCTATTTAAATCTGGTGGTTTAGAGATGTAATCAAACGCACCTAAACGCATTGTGTTTACTGCTGTATCTAAATCACCATGACCAGAAATCATAACCATTGGTGTTTCTGGCTTAATCTTTTTAACGGCTTCTAACACTTCAACACCATCCATTTTTGGCATTTTAATATCACAAAGTACTAAATCGTAATCCTCTTTTTTAATTTTTTCAATTCCAACTAAACCATCTTCTGCCTCTTCTACTTGGTAAGTATCATTCTCTTCAGAAAGAATTTTTACTAGTACGCGTCTTATAGCAGCTTCATCTTCAATAATTAATATTTTTGGCATAACTCTATTTTAATCTTGTTATTATTTTTGTTTAGGATATATTCAAAGGTTAAACCAAACTTCAGAATATCTCTAAACTTTTTATTTTTGTATAATATGGATATCGCGTTGAGGAAACGGAATAGACACATTGTTTTCTCTAAAAAGACGATCGATTTCAAACCGAATTTCACTTTTGGGAAATTGCGCTTTAAAACTATCTGATAATGTAAATGAGACTTTAAAGTCTAACGAACTATCACCAAAATTAGTAAAAACAACTGCTGGAGGTGGCACAGAAAGTACATTTTCATTAGCACTTGCAGCTTGAAGCAATAATTTTTTAACCAATTGTACATCACTTCCATAAGCCACACCAACCTCTACACTTTCTCGCGTTGTAGATCCGTTTTGCGTCCAATTATATAAACTATTTTCTAAATACAAGTGATTCGGAATTATTAAAACCTTATTATCAATAGTTACTGCTCTAGTCGTTCGTAATTTAATCTCCTCTACGCGACCAACTTTACCATCAATTTCAATGATATCACCAACATGTACAGATTGATCAATTAGTATAAATATTCCTGAAATAATATCCTGAAACAAGGTTTGTAATGCTAAACCAATACCTATTAAAAGCGCTGCAGACGCTGCAAAAACGGCTGTAACATTAACACCAACGCTATGCAGTGTAACCAAAAGTATAATGAGATAAACAAGCCATCTAAAATAGCCATATACCACACCAAATTTACCTTTATCTTCTTCTGGCAATTTTCGGGTTATAACCTTTAAAGCTAACCTAAGTATAATCGTAGTTATAAATATTGCGGTAATAACAATGACAATGTCAAGAATTGAAATACTAATCTCACCAACATTTAAATGCCAACCTAAGAAGTCTGTGGTTTTCTCCCAAAGACTACTTTCTGTTATTTTATGTTCAATATCACTTAGGTTTTGAATCATTATTTAATATTTCAACCATTTAAATAGTTCCTTATACGTTGGTTTTTTACCATACATTAAAATTCCAACGCGATATATTTTAGCAGCAAACCATACTGCAAAAATAAAGGTACCTATTAAAAGCAAAAGCGATAAACCTTGTTGCCATAGTGGAACACCAAAAGGAATACGCATTAACATTACTACAGGTGAGGTCAACGGCACAAATGAAAACACGGTTGAAACTGTACCGTGCGGATCTTCAATGACTGTAAACACACCCACATAAACGGCCAAAATTAATGGCATAAGAATTGGTAGCATAAATTGTTGTGTATCCGTTTCGTTATCTACTGCTGCACCTATTGCAGCATAGAGTGAACTGTACAGCAAATAACCACCTATAAAGAAAAATAAAAATGCTATAATAAGATTTGTCATGGGTAAATTACCAATGGCTCCAATTAAGTTTTCGGCCATAGCTTGCGCACCATCTGCTTGCATCGCTTGGTTCATCATTTCTTGCTGTGGTGTTTGTACTTGCGTTAAATCTATTCCAAAAATAGCAGATACAATAACCATCAAAACACCTCCCAAAATAACCCAAATTGCAAATTGTGTAACACCAGCTAACGACGTCCCAATAATTTTACCCATCATTAATTGAATAGGTTTTACAGAAGAAATAATAACCTCAATAATTCTACTGGTTTTTTCTTCTATAACACTTCGCATAATCATGTTTCCATAAATAATAATAAACATAAAAAGTAAATACCCTGCGGCTCCACCAAATGCAAGCTTTACAACATTATCTATTTTAGAACTCTTTTCACCCTCAAAACTTTCTTGAGCTATTTCTATATTTGTTTGAGAAGCTTCAATTTGTGCTAGGGTGACACCGTCTAATTCAAGTTTTCTTTCTTTTAGTCGTTTTTCAATCTGTTGTTCTAAACTAGAAATGACACTTATAGATGGGGAATCTTCTGAGTAAAATTTCACATGCCCAGAAACGTCATCAAGTGACGTGGCCTTCCCAACATATAATAGGCCATAATCTTCTTTTTCTTTTACTAAAGCGATAGCATCCTCTAAACTTAAACCCGTTAGATTTGTATAGGTTGTAAATTCTGTATTCTGAAATACGTCTTTTACATAACCTGTTTCATCCAAAATAGAAATGGTACGTTCTTTATCATTATTTAATTGGGATAAATAAGCGACAACTGCAATAAGGGCAATCATTATTAAAGGGCTCAGAAATGTCATTACAATAAATGATTTATTCTTCACTTTTGTAAAATACTCTCGTTTTATAATTAATGGTAAATGATTCATTTTTAATTATTTTTTACAGTTTGAATAAAAATATCACTAGCTGAAGGTATCACTTCTACAAAATGATGCACTTCTGCTTTTGATGTTAAAAATGACAATAAATCATTTGGTGATGCCTGTTCTCCTAGTTTAATATTCAACTTAATATCATCATTCAAGTTTTTAAAAGTTGCAGGTAGTACTTCAAATTTATCTTGAATTTCAGCAAATACTTTGTCTTTATTTAAGGATTCTAATCCCACTTCGAACGTATTTGTTTTGAACTGACGTTTTATATCGTTTAATTTTCCGTCGAGTACTTTATTAGACTTATGAATTAAAGCAATATGATCGCATAATTCTTCCACCGATTCCATTCTATGTGTTGAAAAAATCACAGTAGCACCTTCATCTCTTAACTGTAAAATCTCATCTTTAATCAAATTGGCATTAATAGGATCGAACCCAGAAAAAGGCTCATCAAAAATCAACAGTTTTGGTCGGTGAAGTACCGTTACAATAAACTGTATTTTTTGAGCTTGTCCTTTACTTAATTCTTGGATTTTCTTATTCCACCAATCACCTATTTCTAGTTTATCGAACCAGTATTTTAATCTTTCTTTGGCCTCTGTTTTGGTTAAGCCTTTTAACTGTGCCAAATACAAACATTGCTCACCAACTTTCATGGATTTATACAATCCGCGTTCTTCTGGCAAATAACCAATATCTCTAATGTGCTCTGATTTTAGCGGCTGCCCATCTAATAGCACGGCACCTTCATCAGGCATAGTAATTTGATTAATTATACGGATCAGTGTGGTTTTTCCTGCTCCATTTGGGCCAAGTAAACCAAAGATGCTACCTTTTGGTACAGCAATAGATACTTGATTTAGTGCTTTAAAATTCCCGAAACTTTTTGAAACGGAATTAGCAACTAATAAGTCATTCATATTAAACTAGATTTTTAGGGTGTGGTTATTACGTAAATATATTAAATGTTATAGATTCTAAATTAAGAATATGATACTATTTGTGTAAATTTTGAATATTTCCATCAGTTACCAGAAAAGTTAGAATATTATTCAACCAAATTTTAATGCTTCTTAAGATTTTTTAAGGTGATTGAGAAGGTGATTTGAATGAAACAATTGTTTTACTTGATGCATTATTAATTCCCAAAAAGACTCTGAATCAAAACCTTATCACTACAAAAAACAAAACCCACCCTTATGGTTAGACAAGGATGGGAAAAAATTGCTATGAAAAAGAAAAATTACCGCTAATTAGATTAGCGATAAATCAAATATACTAAATTTTATTAAATAGGCACCCTTTATGAAAACATATCTTTCACCTTTTCAAAAAAAGATTTATCTGAGCTTTCTGGTTTAGGTTCAAAATGCTCATCTTCTTTCATACTTTCAAAAAATGCTTTTTGCTTTTTATTTAAAGTCTTTGGCGTCCAAACGTTTACATGAACTAGTAAATCTCCTTTACCATAACCATTGATGCTCGGAATACCTTTACCTCTTAGTCTTAATATTTTACCAGACTGCACTCCTGGTTCAATCTTTATTCTCACTTTACCAGTAACGGTGTCTATTTCTTTAGAGTTTCCTAAAACAGCATCTGGTAGACTTACATACATATCGTAATGTAAATTATCACCTTCACGCTTTAAAGTGGCATGTTCTTCTTCTTGAATGGCAACTAATAAATCACCTGCAATACCATTTCCTGGTGCATCATTACCTTTACCTGTAACTTTAAGTTGCATACCATCTACAACACCTGCCGGTATTTTAACAGTAACGGTTTCATCAGAAACTTTTAAACCATGTGCATCTGCATCTGCCGGCTTTTTATCAATAATTTGTCCGGCACCTCCACAAGTAGGACACGCTGCTGCTGTTTGCATACGACCTAAAATAGTATTGGTAACTCTAGTGACTTGACCAGCACCATTACACGTACTACATGTTTTATAAGTTGTACCTGGTGCTTGAATTTTACGTTTTACTTTAATCTTCTTTTCAACTCCGTTAGCAACATCTTCTAGAGATAAAGTAACACGAATACGTAAGTTACTACCTTTAACAACACGTTGTTGTCTTCCGCCTCCACCAAAGCCACTAAAACCGCCTCCACCTCCGAAGCCTCCTCCGAAGATATCACCAAACTGACTGAATATATCATCCATATTCATACCGCCTCCGCCACCAAAGCCACCACTGCCATCAAAGGCTTGGTGACCAAATTGGTCATAACGTGCTTTTTTGTCAGCATTACTTAAAACTTCGTATGCTTCTGCTGCCTTTTTAAACTTCTCTTCAGCACTTGAATCATCAGGATTTTTATCTGGATGATATTTTAATGCCATTTTACGATAAGCTTTTTTTATTTCAGCATCTGATGCTCCTTTACTTATTCCTAATATCTCGTAATAATCTTCTTTCATCAACTAATTTATTCTTGATTTTCGCAGCAACGTGCAAACTCGTATTTCAATATTATTGTCCAATAACCACTTTTGGATAACGAATAACTTTGTCACCTAATTTATAACCACGCTCAATAACATCAATGATTTTCCCTTTTAGATCATCCGTTGGTGCCGGAATTTGAGTGATTGCTTCATGGTGATCTGCGTTAAAAGTATCACCTTGTCTTACTTCAATTTTAGATAAGCCTTTTTGCTCTAAAGTATTAAGCAATTTATTATAGATTATTGAGACTCCTTTCCTTAATTCTTCAGCTTCTTTATCATCTTCAATATGTGATAAAGCACGTTCAAAATCATCTAAAACGGGTAACATTGCAACGACAACATCTTGACTTGCTGTTTTAAACAACTCTATGCGTTCTTTGCTTGTTCTTTTTTTGTAGTTTTCAAATTCTGCAAACAGGCGCATAAATTTATCTTTCTCAGCAACCACTTGATCTTGTAATTGTTCTTCTGGAGTTCTTAAATCCTTTTGTTGCTCTTCTACTTCAGCTTCTGCTGTAGTTGTAGCCTGATCCTCAACTTGTGAATCTTCTACGCTATTATTTTTATCTTTTTTACTCATTTTGAGTTCTTTTATAACTTTCAATTAGATTGGCAAAAGTACTGCCATTATTATAAAAATGTCAAAATGTCATTAACATTTTTTTATCATACTTTAAACGCAGTATTTTATATCTTTGTTTTTAACAACTCAAATAAAAAGACACTAAAATGAAATCAAATTTTTTAAAATTTTTTACGCTGATTGCTGTAATTACATTTTCAAGTTGCGGAGATAAAGCCAAAGAAGCTAGCACAACAGAGACTAAAGATGCTGCAGTTGCTAAATCTAGTTCTATTAATTACGCTGTTAATCCAGAAGAATCGACAATTGAATGGAAAGGTTTTAAACCAACCGGCTCACATTATGGTACCATTGGTATTAATGTCGGGAAATTAAACATTAATGGAGGAGCTATCGAAGGAGGAAAATTCGTTATTGATATGACCAATATTGTGGTCAAGGATATTCCAGCTGAAGAAGAAGGTAATGCAAAATTGACGACTCACCTTAAGAGTGACGATTTTTTTGATGCTCAAGCACATCCTAATGCTATATTTGATGTTACTGGCATGGAGACTATTGACGGAAAATCAATGCTTTCTGGTAATTTAACCCTTAAAGAAACAACGAATAACATCAGTTTCCCAGTAGCAATTTCTTTTACTGACGATAATAGTATGACATTGACTAGTGAAACGTTTACCATAGACCGTTCTAAATGGAATGTTAAATATGGTTCAAAATCATTTTTTGATAATTTAGGTGATAAATTTATTAATAATGAAATTGAATTGAAAATAAGCTTAGTAGCGAATAAAGTGTAATTAGAGAAGAGTTTCATAAAAAAGCAGTCATTTTAATGGCTGCTTTTTTTATTTCAATCAAATTGAGTTGTTTACCAACAAAAAAATATCTAAATCCTTTGCATAAAAAAATCCCCAGTTAAGGGGATTTTTAGGAACTCTATATATTAACTAGCACAACGTAATTAGTGCTTTATAAAGCGTTTGGTTATAAGTTTATTTTCAACTTTGAATTGGATAAAATAGACGCCTTCATCGAATCTCTTCACCTCTACTTGACTGAGCAATTTGTTGCTACTCCACACTTTTTTCCCACCAATATCATAGATACTTATTTGAGAAATGGTCAGGTTGGTTTCAAAATATAACATATCTGATGTTGGATTTGGATATAAACGAATAGCGTTTGATTCCTCAACCTCATCCTCAATTCCCAATGCTGTATCTATAACCGTTACAATTACGGTTACTGAACTCATATTTCCGTGGCCATCGTCAACCGTTAAAACCACAGGATACTCACCTTCCATGGTAAATGTATCCACATCAATACTCAACGTCATACTACCACAGTTATCGAAAGAACCATTATCAACATCACTAGCCAAAATAGTAACTGATCCATTACTTTCTAAATCTACTGATATATCCTGACCTATAGCCGTTGGACTTATAGGGTCTTCTACTGTAACAGTTGCCGCAGCACTGTCAGAGTTACCACTAGCATCCGTAACCGTTAATGTCACTGAATTAGTACCAATAGAACTACAATCGAAACTAGAAATATCTAAGGTCTGACTAGCAATAGCACAATTATCTGTAGAATTATTATCTATTTGACTTGCTGTAATTGTGGCCATGCCATTGGCATCTAATTGCACAGTGATGTTTTGTACTACAGCTACAGGATTTTCAGATTCTTCTACCGTTACAATCGCTGTTGCAGAACCTATATTATTACTGGCATCGGTAACCGAAAGGGTGACTGTATTTTCACCGATATCATCACAAGTAAAACTTGTAATATCTAAGCTACTGCTAGCGATACTACAATTATCTGTAGAACCGTTTTCAACTTGTGAAGGCATAATACTTACATTTCCAGTAGCATCTAGCTGAACGGTTATGTTTTGAGTTACAACGGTTGGGTTTATACCATCTTCCACGGTGACTACAGCGGTTTCTGCGTCGGAATTTCCACTGCCATCAACAACACTTAATGTTACCGTGTTTGTGCCTAAATCAGCACAGGTAAAATCCGTAATATCCAAACTAGTGCTTGCAATACCACAATTATCCGTTGAGCTATTATCTATCATTCCTGGAGTAATAGTCGCATTACCATTTGCGTCTAATTGCACGGTAATATTCTGCGTTATGGCGGTTGGATTTTCAGCTTCCTGAACTGTCACCACAGCTGTTGCTGTACCTGTATTATTGCTAGCATCAGTGACCGACAATGTTACCGTATTTTCACCTATATCATCACAGGTAAAACTGGTCATATCTAAACTACTATTGGCAATACCACAGTTATCTGTAGAACCGTTTTCTATTTGTGCAGTCGTAATACTGACATTTCCGGTAGCATCTAATTGAACGGTTATATTTTGAGTAACAACGGATGGATTAATATCATCTTCAACTGTTACCACGGCGGTTTCCGTATCTGAATTTCCACTGCCATCTGTAACGGTTAAGGTCACGGTGTTTTCACCAAGATCATCACAATCAAAACTCGTAATATCGATACTTTTACTTGCTATCGCACAATTATCGGTGGACAGATCTAAATCATCGGCTGTAATTGAAGCTTCACCATTAGCATCTAATTGCACTGTAATATTCTGAGTGATGGCGATTGGTGCCACAGTTTCTTCTACTGTAACAGTTGCCGCAGCACTGTCAGAATTACCACTAGCATCCGTAACCGTTAATGTCACTGTATTAGAACCTATAGAACTACAATCAAAACTAGAAATATCTAGGGTCTGGCTAGCAATACCACAATTGTCAGTAGAATTATTATCTATTTGACTTGCTGTAATTGTGGCCACGCCATTGGCATCTAATTGCACAGTGATGTTTTGTGCTACAGCTACAGGGTTTTCAGATTCTTCTACGGTGACAATCGCGGTTGCAGAACCTATATTATTACTCGCATCGGTAACCGAAAGGGTGACTGTATTTTCACCGATATCATCACAGGTAAAACTTGTAATATCTAAATTACTACTAGCGATACTACAATTATCTATAGAACCATTTTCAACTTGTGAAGGCATAATACTGGCATTTCCAGTAGCATCCAGCTGAACGGTTATGTCTTGAGTTACAACGGTTGGGTTTATACCATCTTCAACGGTGACTACAGCGGTTTCCGTATCGGAATTTCCACTACCATCAACAACACTTAAAGTTACCGTGTTTGTACCTAAATCATCACAGGTAAAATCCGTAATATCCAAACTAGTGCTTGCAACAGCACAATTGTCCGTTGAGCTATTATCTATCATATCTGGAGTAATAGTCGCATTACCATTTGCATCTAATTGCACGGTAATATCCTGGGTTATGGCGGTTGGATCTTCAGCTTCCTGAACCGTCACCACAGCTGTTGCTGTACCTGTATTATTGCTAGCATCAGTAACCGACAATGTTACCGTATTTTCACCGGCATCGTCACAAGTAAAACTGGTCATATCTAAACTACTATTGGCAATACCACAGTTATCTGTAGAACCGTTTTCTATTTGTGCGACCGTAATACTGACATTTCCAGTAGCATCTAATTGAACGGTTATATTTTGAGTCACAACAACTGGATTAATATCATCTTCAACCGTTACCACAGCAGTTTCCGTATCTGAATTCCCACTGCCATCTGTAACGGTTAAGGTCACGGTATTTTCACCAAGATCATCACAATCAAAACTCGTAATATCGATACTTTTACTTGCTATCGCACAATTATCGGTGGACAGATCTAAATCATCCGCTGTAATTAACGCTTCACCATTAGCATCTAATTGCACCGTAATATTCTGAGTAATGGCGATTGGTGCCACAGTTTCTTCTACTGTAACGGTTGCATTCACCGTATTTGTATTTCCACTAGTATCAGTGACAGTAAAAGCTACGGTATTCTCGCCAATGTTGCTACAATCAAACGATGACACATCAACGCTTTTACTTGCAATACTACAATCATCAGTTGAGCCATTGTCTAAATCATCTCCTGTAATTGTTGCTTCTCCATTGGCATCCAACTGTACTGTAATATTTTGAGCCACAGCCACAGGATCGTTACTATCCAAAACGGTTATAGTTACATTCTGTGTACTTACTTTATCCTCGGCATCTGTAGCTGTGATGACTACTGTATTTTCACCGATGTCGTCACATGTATAATCGAATTGGGTTTGGTTTAACACTACTGAAACCAATTCACAATCATCATACGTGCCATTATTGACATCAGCTAAAGTGATGCTTCCTTCTCCATTTTCATCCAAAACAACTGTAATGTCTGAATATACCACTATGGTTGGTGGTAAATTATCGTAAATCTCAATTTCTTCTGCCAATCTATAAAGACCATAGTTTCCAAGTTCATTTTTAACCGAAATCCAAACATCATGAATATCACAAGTAACCTCTGTTGTAGGAATTTCTATAGTATACTCATCTGGATTTTCTGTGGCTGTGATACTTAGTTCTGTTCCTAAGTCAAAACCAAATGCCGCATCATATAAAAATTCTGCATCTGTTAATGGCGATACAGTATCGGTTTCAAAAATCTCATTATCTATAAGATAAAATGTTTTCCTATCGTATAAACTCCAAGTGCCGTCTAAATTTTGAGTCCGTAAGCCTAATTCATGATAACCACTTTCTAAAGTTCCTAAAGGAATTGTAAAGTTCTCAGTTAACTGATTTGGATTTCCTGTAATGGCAAGTTCGGTTCCGTTCCCTGGTCCTGGGTCTGAATCGAACCAATACTCCGCGGCCGCTAAATTAATTACGTCTTCACTCCCTGAGATTTCCTGAGAAACATAAAAGGTAACCCTATCATATAAACTCCAGGTGCCCTCTAAATTTTGAATCCGTAAGCCTATTTGATGAAAACCTTCATCTAAAGTTCCTAAAGGAATTGCAAAACTTTCTGTAAGTTCTGCAGGATTTCCTGTGATAGCTAAAGTGGTTCCATTCCCTGGCCCTGGATCTGAATCCATCCAATATTCTGCCGCTGCTAGATTACTTATTGCCGACGAGCCCGAAAAAGGTTCACTGACATAAAACGTTACTGCTTTATATAAACCCCAAGTATTAGCTTTGTCTTTCGCTCTAATGGTGAGCCTATGAAACCCTTGATCTAAGCCTGTTAACGGAATAGCTAAAGCTTGCGTTAGGTCTCCTGTATTTGTATTTGCGCTTATCTGCGTGCCACTACCAACACCTGGGTCTGTACCAAAATAATATTCTAAGTCTGTAATATTCTGTGCTGACACAGATGACATATTCAGAAAAAATAATACTATGATAAGAAAACCTAAAGGTTTAAAGTTGTGGTAAAACACCGTTATAAGAAAGCGCATTGTTTTTGGCGCTCTCATATTAATGTGCTTTTGCGGTTATAGTTACGTTTATGGTACCGTTTTTAGGTACAGCACCATCATAAGTTGTAATATCTATAGTTGGTATCCCTTTTGGATTACCACTGTTTTTATAAATAAAACCATTATTATACAAACCCATTTCGGTACCTCCTCCTCCTCCTGTTAGCGCAGGAGAGCCAGCTTGTAATGTCATATCGTCTAACACACGATCTGAAGCATCATAAGAGCTAGTTCCCGCAAAACTTCGAGAATCTGTAGCATCTATATTGACAAATAATGGGTCTACTCCAAGCAGCGTATTGCTATCTGAGTAAGTCGCACTACCGCTTGTTGTAAAATTTAAACTATAGGTATCTGCATAGTTGTAGAGTAAATTGTTAGATACATTCCAATCCCCAGTTGCAAACGTAACGGTTCTATCAGCAGTACTATTTACGATAAACATATTATTATATAAAATAGCGATTTCTCCTGTGGCATAATTACGTAATGAAAAACTACTACTAAACCTAAAAATATTGTTTGCAATAACTATAGCTACTGGTGAATAAATGGTTAAGCCACTTGTTATAATATTATTAGAGATTAAGACATCTTGAGCATCTGCATATTGAGTTATATTCGTTAGTACACAACCTCTAGCTTCAAAACCGATTAATCTAGGGTCTGTTACACTATAACCAGCACCTATTGCGATGGATGCATAACACTCATATAACTTAATATTAGTGATCGGTGATCCAGAAATAGTAGAGTATGGTGAAACTGTACTCATTTTTAAGCCTTTTAATGTTACATCTGAAGCATTAATTGTAACAGAACCAATGGTAGATACATTATTTACTTCACTATGAGAACGTCCCACAATAGTCAGCGCCTTTGTAATGGTTACACTACCGTAGTTTGTTGGAGAGGGTTGTACATAGATAATGTCTCCAGCCGTAGCAGCATCGTGTGCGTCTTGCAAGGTTTGATGGGTTGTTGTAGAATTGGGATTATTGTCTATAGTAATAATAGATTGGGCAAACACCGATGTGCTTAGCATTAAAAAACAAGCAAATAATAGTGCTTGAGCAGTTGTAGTTAAGGTCTTCATAATTTTAATAATTTATTGGTTAATAACAGTTTACAATGTAGAAAACACTTAAGCACAAAAAAATACCCATTACTGGGTATTTTTTTAAAAACTACACACTTAGTTCCTTAATAATTAACACGATACAGCATTAAAATTAACACTGCCTTATTGTTTTATAAAACGTTTGGACACTACGGCATCGTTTTGCTTAATTTTTAAAATGTAAGTGCCGTTTTGTAATGCTTCAATATTTAAGGCATTGATGTTACCGTTGATAGATTGTTCAAACACCAACCTTCCATTAAAATCATAAATGGATAATTTGGCATCGGTTAGCGTTGCTGTTTTTATGTTCAGCCAGTTTTTTGTTGGGTTTGGGTAGATAGACACATGGTCTTGATCAAAATCTAACACGCTTAAACTCGAATCTACAACCACTGTAATAGGCTCACGAATTACGATTAAATCTGGTAGCACATCATTAGTAATCTCACAATGATAATCTCCGCTATCTGTTTCTTGTGCATTGTATATGATGTAATCTGTGCCAGTAGCCCCTGGTATTAGAACGCTGTCTTTAAACCATTGGTAACTATTGTTTTCGGCATTATCATTTTCACTTCTACCAAGATCGGTATCATTGACATTTAATGTAATATTTACACCCACACCAGACTCTATGAATTCTGCAAGATCTTGGGTGCGTTGTGGTGAGTATGTCAGTGTATTATAATTATCCTCTTGAACGAATGGTTCCATATCGCTAAAGTTGAATCGATTGTTTGATATATCAATATTAGCATTTGGGCTGTTGAATGGTAATTCACCATACAAATTATTGCTATTCATATCAAAATATTGAAGATTGGTTAGGTTTGATAGTGATGAAGGCAATACTCCTTCAAAATTGTTCTCCGCTAGATTTACAGTCTGAAGATTTACTAAATTACCTAAAGATGTTGGTATCACACCCGAAAAATCACTTCCATAACCTCCAAAATCACCTCCATATAACGTTAAATTTGTGAGTTGGGTAAGGTTTCCTATGGATTCTGGTAAAGGTCCAGTAAAATTATTACCCAACATTCTAATTTCAGTAAGACTGACAAGACCACCAATACTCTCAGGAATCTGACCTGTCATACTTGTTGCTTGAATCCAAAACTTTTTTAACTGAGTAAGGTTCCCAATACTTTCTGGAATAGAACCTGTAAGATTATAGTCGCCTAAACCAATATACAAACCAACTAGATTAGTAAGATCACCTAGTGTCTCTGGGAGTTGACCAGTAAGGCCAACACTTTGTCGAGAGAGAACTACCACTTTATTCCCTGCAGTAGTAACACCATTCCATGTCGATACAGTAGCTGATGTATTCCAATTTTCAGCATATGTTCCACCCCAATTTTCACCACCTGTTGCATTATAAAAAGCGATTAAAGCGTCTCGCTCAGTTTCACTTACAGGCCCTTTTAAATCTATAGTAGCCCTCTTAATAATAAGATCTGGCACACTACTACTTGTTGCAAAACAATGGTAAGTATCTAAATCTTCATCTTGTACATTGACTAAATTTAAGCTATTGGTAGTTTGCTCTGGTAAGATAGTACCACTTTCATAAATATAACCCCTGTACCATTGGTACTGTACATCTGTACCTAATACAGGTGTCATTGAAAAACTATAGTCATTACCTATTTCGGCATCAATATTTAATTCCTCGTCAATAGGATTCTGAGGGTTATAGCTAAAAGTAGACAATGTACTGTTCTCCGTAAAATGAGCTTCTAGATCTTGAAAGCTAAAATTATTATTATATAAGATAAAACCTTCTAAATTGGGAAGAACGCTAAAATCTGGAATCTCGCCATAGAGCTCATTATTAGCAATTGCAATCGCAGAGAGCTCTATTAGATTTGTGACAGATGTAGGCAAAGTACCGAGAAGTCCATTATTGCTAAGGGCAATATCTGTAACATGGCCATCTACAACCGTAACACCATGCCATGTTTCTACAAATGCATCTGTATTCCAATTGGTATTGGTAGTCCAGTTAGGTCCATCCGTTGCGTTATACAAATCTATTAGTGTTTGGCGCTCTAAAGCTGGAACATCTTGAAGTAGTGTTGCACTAAATTTAGAAACGTCATAAAACCCTGATCTGTATACAAAGATATAATACGATTGTCCCTCAACGAAATTAAGTGTTATATTGGTATTACCTATACTACATCCTGATTCCATAGTTAAATCGGAATACGATGCATTCAGATTTGGTGAAGAATAAGCATGAATAAAAACCGGAGAATTAGTATCAATTTCCGTATTATCTTGATTAGTTATGTTAAAAAATACCGTTCCTGTAGTCGTCGCAGTAAATTTATAATGTATTAATTCATAATTGTCAACTGGACACCCTCCTGCCGACTCTCCTCCCGCAGTCGCTAAACCCAATCGAAGATTTTCATCTACAAAATCAAATGCTGTAATTTCTGTTGCATTTTCAATTAAATCATTCGGTGGTACTTGGGCAAAGGTTGCTAATGTTAATAATAAAGTCGTAAAACTGAGTAGTAGTCTTTTCATAATTAAAATTTTAAAATGGGTGAATAAATAGCGGTAATAAAATTAATGTGACCTATTAAGACATACAATACTCAAATTAAGTATTTTACAGTCATTAAGTTCTGTTTGTTTTTTCAGAAGCCAAACCCTCACTTCAGAGCATTCTTATTTAGAGAAGCTTTTCTAAGTACGAAGTCATAAGGTGACCTGATATTTCGTAAAACTATATAAACGTCTATTGTTAATCTAGTTACGATTTAGCAGCTGTCACTATAGAAAAAAAAGAAGCATTGTTTCATTATAATTGGATTTAATTATTAGCTCCGTAAACTTACAAAACACTATAAACCAAAAAAATACCCATTATTGGGTATTTTTTTAATTTATCTTTTAGGCCTAATATTATCTATATAATGGAATATTTAATCCTAAATACACATCTGTAGTCTTAGAACTATCAGACAGCAAGTTTGTAAAAACAGATCCCGAACCAACAGTTAAAGGACCTAAACGCATACCACCACCAAAAGACATATCACCATATTGTCTAAAACTCAATGGAGCGTAAAAGCTAAACCATTTGGTTTCTAATCGCGGCGCCAACGTTACGGTATTTATAACTGAAGTACTCAATTCTGAACCTTTTTTGACCATAGACAAGTTGGCTTGTGCGCTCACAAACCATTTTTTAGCTAATCTATAATCTACTAGTAAATGTAATGCTGTTGGTAATTTAATTTTTGCTTCTTCATTGGTTTCTACTCCGTTGTAATTATCTTCTAAAAAGTCTTCTAAGTCTTCTTCAGAATCGGAAGTATTTACAGTAGCATTTAAATCATAATTATTAACAGTTGAATTATCATAATTTATGGAACCAATATCTGTCACAGAAACTCCTACTTTTAATTTATAAGGAGTTTTATAAGTAGGAAGACTATCATTTTCGCGATTAGAATACCATTGGTATGTAAAACCAACATCTAATCCAAAGCCAGCAGTAAGATTACTAAAATCTATATCGTCAGATTCAAAATCTTGACTTGTACCATAGATTAATTGTCCTTCAGTTTCTAATGTTTCAGAAGTGGCAGAATAGTAACCCGCTAATTCAGGACTACTCATAAAGGCACTACCTGCACCTTGTAAATACTTTAAAGTCACACCACCTTTTAATAAGTGGTTTGGTTTTTCTATAAGTATTCTACCATATGCTAAACCTACTTCTGCCCATGTGTGGATGGTTCCGTTAAGGTGTTTAGAGTCAAAACTAAAATCCTCATCCGAATCAAAATCATCTTCAATAGTTTCAAAAAGCTCACCGTTAATATTATTAATATTCATATTAGCGCGCACTCGACTTATAACACCGATACTACTCTTTTTATTTAAATTAAACATAAATGATGGCCCTACAACATCTATATTAACGAAAAAATTATTAGCATTGCTTGGAAATCTTTTAGAGTCCTCTTCAATATCGAAGCCTCCATCTGAGTTCATAATATCGCTCATGTTAATTCCAAAATAATCACTTCCTCCAAAAACACTTGCAGATATTAAATTAATATCGGCTTTATATTTAGAACCCACGACACTCGATGGATTATAAATAACTCCATGTACACCTGAGTAGTTATCAATAGAATGGCCAATATAGCTTTGTCCGAAAGACAGATTTAAGGTTAGTAAAACAATAAATAGGTAAAAAAGTTTAGTAGTTTTCATAATAAGTTTTGGTTTAGGTTGCGACGAAGTTAAAATTATAATTGAGTTAGGATTTTTTTTCTAGATATATAACCATTTTCAAAGGTTAAAAATTAATTATGATAATAACATCCCCAAAATTGGGTCTATTTTTTTTTAGAATTTGAAAGTATCGTGTGCAAAAAACACCTTAAAATCTATATTTCTTCTCTAAGGCATAACGCATTAACTCTCCTTTACCTTGAAGTCCAAGAATCCTAATCATGTTTTTACGATGCGTTTCAACCGTATGTACACCTATAAACAGTTCATCGGCAATTTCACGAGATGTTTTTCCTTTTGCTACGAAACTTAAGATTTCTACTTGGCGCTTGGTCAGAATACTTTTCGCCTTTTTATTGGTATCATTTTCTACATCTATTTCAATATTAGCATCAAAATAGGTATGGCCATTATATACCGCTCTTACGGCTTTTAAAACTTCCTGTAAAGGTGAATTTTTTAATAAATAACCCGAAGCGCCAGCCTCTAACATTTGATTAATGGCGTCCTTTTGATCGAACATTGTAAACCCTAAAACTTTGATATGTGGCCACTCTTTTTTAATTTCTTTTGTTGCTGTTATACCATCCATTTTTGGCATTCGAATATCGGTAATGACCACATTGGGCTGCTTAAGACGTACTAAATATAAAAGCGCTTCACCATCATTGGCTGTACCAACAATATCAATATCATCTGCGTATTCTAATAATAATTTTATACCATCAATAAGCGATTGGTGGTCTTCTGCTATGGCTAGTTGTATCATAATGGTATATCTATTATTACGGTTGTTCCTTTATTAATTTCAGACTCAATAGTCAGTTTACCTTCCAAGTGTTCTACGCGTTTATCAATACAACTAATGCCTATACCTTTTGCGGTTTTTGATAATTGGTTAGGATTAAAGCCCACACCGTTATCTTCAACCATTATGTTGAGATTATCAAAATGATTAGTAATATGAATTGTTCCTTGGGTGGCTTTAGCATGCTTTAAAACATTCGTTACTAATTCTTGAATCATTCTAAAAATTGATATTTCCATAGTATTCTCTAAACGTTGATCCAAACCAAAACTATGTACTTCAAATTCTAATCCGTTTATTCCTGAAGCATTTTCTGCTAGTCTCTCCACGGCAGGAAGTAATCCATTTTTAGCCATGACACCAGAATTTTTCAGATGTGACATAGAGCGAGTTTCGGCATAGGCATCCTCTAACAATGTGCTAATTTTTTTAGTTAGTTCTTCTGAATCTGTATTTTCATTTTGATGTGTCACGAAATACTCAAACTGTAATTTAGCAGCAGCCACTGAAGCACCAACACTATCATGTAAATCAGAAGCCAAACGTTGGCGTTCCTTTTCCTGGCCTTCAATCATAGCATCAATAGTAGATAATTCTAAATCCTTTAGAATTTTTTCTTTTTCATTAATTTCTTCTTGCCTTTCTTTTTCTGCCTTATGTTGTTTCCGTTTTATATTTATGTATACCAAGAAAGCAATACCCGAAAGTAAAGCCAAACTTCCTCCCCAAGCAAAAAACAGATTGGCTTTCTCATTTTGATGCGTTAGCCCTGCCTTTAGTGTATGGTTTATATGTATAAGACTATCTTTTGTTCGGTGGTTATCAATTTTTATCTTTGCTAGTGTTCTTATTGCCTGAAGGTCATCGATATTAATTTTAAATTCTTTAACTAATTCTAAGTATTTCACAGTTAAATCAAAGTTTCGTTTCCCTTTATTGCCTTCTAAAAGATAATAATAAGCAGAACCAATCATTTGATTATTAGATGTCTTTTTTCCATAATCTAATACCTTTTCTGCTGCAGGAATAAGATTATCGTAATCCTTTTGTTTAAGATATTTAAAAGCAAGCTCACGATAAGCATTAACCAAAACGTGAAAATCATTTAATGAATCTCCTATTTTTATAGCTTCGTTCGTATAAGACTCAGAACGTTTAAAATCTTTTTTCTGAATATAGGCACTACTTATATTGATTAAAGCTACAGCTTCTTCACGTTTATTCACCGCTGCCTTAGACAGCCTCAAACTTTCTGTAAAATACTCTAGTGCTTTGTCTGATTTATAACGCCAGTTGTAGATATTCCCAATATTAATTAAAGATTGAGATATTAAAATAGTGTCGCTAATCGCTTTGCTTAGTTCTAATGATTTTTCATAATAGGTTTTGGCTTCATCTAGATTAAAAACTTTTTTATATGAAACACCTAATCCGTTATTAGCTTTTGCTTGTCCTCTTATATTATTCAATTCCTTATAAAGTTCCAAACTAGCCCCAAAGTGCATTGCCGCTTTAGAAGTATCTCCAAAAATATGTTCTATACCTCCTAAAAGTATAAGAACGTCTGCCTTCTGCTTTTTTAACTGATGAGCTTCAGTAAAATCCATTAGGCGTAAAGCCATTGCATAAGCTGAATCTGTTTTATTTTCAAAATAATTTTTATAAATAAATTCATTGTAGGCATTAGCTCTTGTAGTATCTGCTAGTTGGGTGTTTTTCCAAATTGAAAACAGAGAATCTTGTTGCTTTTGACTAAAACCAAGCAATGGCAATAGTATAAAACATAGTATAATCGTAAAATTGGTAGTTATGCATTTAATACCCATAAAATCTCAAAAGTTTTAGACATTTTTAATCTCATTAAAATATTTAGCTTGGTATATCTATTATGACGGTTGTTCCTTTGTTTATTTCAGACTCAATAGTAAGTTGACCTTCCAAATGTTCTACACGTTTATCAATACTACTAATACCCATACCTTTATTGGTTTTAGTAATTTGATTTGAATTAAAACCTTTACCATTATCCTCCACCATTATATTAATACTATCCTCGTGATTGGTAAGATGAATAGTGACTTCTGAAGCCTCTGAATGCTTTATAACATTAGTAATTAATTCTTGAATGATTCTAAAAAGCGTCAATTCTAAACTGTTTTCCAAACGATTATCTAAACCATGATCTAATACCTCTATTTTTATTGTGTTTGAACCTGAAACTTTATCTGCCATATGCCGCACTGCTTTTAGCAAACCTTGCTTGGCAATGACACCAGAGTTTTTAGCATGTGCTACCGAACGTACTTTTTGATACGCTTCTTCAATTAAATTATTGGTTTTGCTATAAAGTTCTGGTGAGTCTTTATCCTTTAAAGCGTTAAAATGTAGCTTTACATTTGCCATGAGTCCACCCAAATCATCATGAAGATCATTAGCAATACGCTGTCGCTCTTTTTCTTGACCTTCTATCATAGCATCAATGGTTATTAACTCTTGTTCTTTTAAAACGGTCGCTAATTTTTGAGATTCTAATGCTTTTTCTTGCTCAGCTAATTTTTGTTTTCGTTTAGTGTTCTTTAATATTAAGAAAACGATGATGCTTCCTAAAGCTAGACTTCCTCCAAGACCAAAGGCTATGTTTTGGTTTTGTTTTCTTTTGGCTTCAATTTCTAAATTGTCTGCTCTAAGTTTTTCGTTATTATATCTTTCTTCAATATCTATGATAGATGAATTTTGATCTTTTAAGTTTATAATATCTTTTATCGAATCATATTTATATAGATAATTATACGCATTTACCCAATCTTGCATATAGTAAAACGTAGCATCCATATTTGAGTAAAGAATTTTTTTACTCTTTCTGTTTAATCTAGGTAATTCTATTTTTTCGGCTTTATTATAATATTCTAATGCTTTAACATACTCTTGTTTTCTTCTGTAAGCATTACCTATATTATTAAAAATACCAAACTCCGTATTTAAGCTTTTAAAATTTATAGTGTCACTATAATAACGTTCTAAAGCATTATTATAATAAAAAATTGCGGAATCTTGATCCTTATATTTTCTAGAATACAGCGAACCAATATATGTTGAAATATTCATCTGCAATTTAGTACTATCGATTTCAATTGCCTGTTTATAAGCTTTAAACAAATAATACTTCGCAGAATCTTTTTCGTTATTTTTCAATTTTTCTATACCTATATGTGTATCATAAGATATCATCCATTTTTTAGAATTTGTGCGTTTAGCATGCTCATAGACTTCTTGCAGGTAAAATGCTTTATTAGATTCTAAATTATTCTGACTATCCAATAACAAATAGATTTCTAAATTAATTTCAGCTATTTTTTCAGCAACCTTCTCTTTTTTGTAGAAATCTAAAGCCGTTTTATAATAGCCAAGGGCACTGTCTTCCAAATTTAAATTCTCATATGACTTAGCTATCATAAAATTTACCTCAGCCAATTCTATAATATTTGTAGACTTCAATTGAGAAGTAGCAAGATTAACAACAGCTTGATAATTCTCGGTTTTATATAGTAATTCGATTTGAGAAATAGTGATAAGAGGTTCCTCTTGCCCAATACTACTATTTGGCAAAAAAATAAATATGAGTATGGTCAACAATATTTTATCCACCTATTATGATATCTCCTTCTTGTTCTCTAGGTTTTTTTTCACCAAATAATGCAGTTAAAACATCTGGCAACCCACAAGGATTAATATCATATATAGTACCCATAGCAGCAACACAACCTTTAAAATCATTTAAAAGACCATCTATATAGAAGGCATCATCATGAAACACGTATACTTTTAACTTCTTATGTTTTGCTAAATTTGATTTACATAGACCTACTTTATCCATTTTGATCGTTGTTGTTAAAAAATGAGAGGTATCATATTTTCGTGTGATAGCTCCATCTACTTTATTTAACAAAACAACTATAGCATTGATGTCTTTGGTTGAAACATTTAATACATCTACAATTTCATTAGTTTTATTAGGTGGATTGTAGATTGGAAAATTCAAGTAAATCTCACCATCATTCATATTAGTGTCGAAAGAATTCCCTGAAATTCCCTCAGTATCAAAATGTCTTTCCTTAAACATTATTTTCTCTTCAGTGGTCAATTCTCTCTGAGATTGCTTAGGTACGTACTTATTTGAAGTTGTTGATATATTGAAAAGTCTTTTTTTTACATCTTCGAGTTCGATCTGAGAGTTATTGAAATCTTTTTCTAAGTTACTTAGTTCAGTATTTCGCTCTATTAAATTCTTATTGCAATCTGAACAATCGTTGCATCCAAAAATTAAAAAAATGGGAAAAATCAATAGATTCCACTTTAACACTTTATTTTTCATCTGTATAAGGTTTTAGTTGGTTACATACAAAGGTGCCAAATAGAAGCACACCAAAACATACCTAGTACAGGGTATATTTACGAAAAAAAGTTAATGCTAAAATGTTAATTGCGCAGAAATTTCAGACAAACAACCTAAAAAACAGTTAATTACATAAAAATAAACTTTATAGCCGCAATCATGCCTATAAAACCAATAAAAGCAATGAGCACCCAAACGGTACCTTTATAATACTTTTTGTGAAGTTGAAGATCTTTGCGATACTGAAAGGCAATAACGATTGCAAAGGCAATAAAAAATAATATTCCAAAAATCAATTGACCAGTACTAAACATCTTCTTATTTTTATGCAAAAATAAGGATTAAAACTACAACTATGCAAGACAAAATTAAGGCAGTAAAAGCGTTTCATACGGCTTTCAAAATAGGACATCGCGAAACACCAAAAGCCGACTTAGGTATTGAAAAAAATATGCTGCGTTACAAACTAATGCGCGAAGAAAACGAAGAATATTTAGAAGCTGCCAATGAAAATGACTTAGTTGAAGTTGCGGATGCTTTAGGAGATATGCTTTACATACTTTGTGGTACTATTATAGAACATGGCATGCAACATAAAATTGAAGAAGTATTTGAAGAAATCCAACGTAGTAATATGAGTAAATTAGGAGCCGATGGAGAACCTATTTATCGTGAAGATGGTAAGGTGTTAAAAGGGCCAAATTACTTTAAACCAAATATAAAAGAGATCTTAGAGTCATAAAAAAAGCAGCCAATTGGCTGCTTTTTTTTATATATATTATGTGATAGATTTATTTTACCTCATGTCTCCAACCATGAATATCATCAGAAACATTATACTGAATATTCAATAAGGTTTGTTTAAATAACTTAGCATAAGAATCTTCAGCACCAGAAATCTCAAACAACTCATCACGATGTTGAAATGCAGAAATCTCACTAATAACAGCAGCAGTACCTGCACCAAACACTTCTTTTAAGCTACCATCTTTTGCCGCATTTTTAATTTCTTCAACTTTTATCTGTCTAACTTCACAAGTAATTCCCAAATCATCTGCTAATTGAATAATACTTTTTCTAGTAATTCCATCTAAAATACGATCACTAACAGGTGCTGTTATTAATGTATCATTGACTCTAAAAAAGACATTCATAGTACCAGCTTCTTCTAGAAACGTATGCGAATCTGCATCTGTCCAAATAATTTGTTGAAAGCCTTCTTTTTGTGCTAAACTTGTAGGATAAAATTGAGCGGCATAATTACCTGCCGCTTTGGCTGCACCAACACCTCCATTTGCAGATCTACTAAATTGTTCTGCCACTAAAACACGTACAGGAGAATTATAATACGATTGCGCTGGCGAGCAAATAATCATAAAACGATACATACTTGCTGGAGACGCAGAAATTGCAGGTTCTGTTGCAATTACAAAAGGGCGTATGTACATAGAGTTTCCTATGCCTGGCTTAATCCAATCATTATCTAATTTTAATAACTCCTCTAACCCTTCAAAGAAATAATTCTCAGGAAACGCTGGCATAGCTAAACGTGCCGCAGATTTATTAATACGTTCAAAGTTCTGTTTAGGTCTAAAAAGAAAAACTTTACCATCATCATCCTTGTAAGCTTTCATACCTTCAAAAACCGCCTGACCATAATGAAACACACGCGCAGAAGGATCAAACGTCATCGCTTGATAAGGCATAATTTTTGGAGCTTGCCACCTGCCATCCTCATAATCACAAACAAACATGTGGTCTGTAAAGACACGACCAAAGTCTAATTTACTAAAATCTACCGTTTCAATTTTAGAAGTTTTAGCAGTTTCAATGCTAATTTTATCTGTATGATTGGCCATAATTATATATGATTTTAAAACAAAAGTACATAATCAGTGTGGTTAATAAAAGGTTATATTCCGTTAAATTGACTAAATTTGTAATTATATAATAATTCAAATCAAAACCTATTAATAATGAAAAAAATCATTTTACTTTTTGCAATTAGCTTAGTTGCTTTCGCTTGTAAAGACGATTCTAAAACAGCCGAAGTTACCGTTGAAGAAACAAAACAAGAAATAGCGTATGCCTCTTTCGGAAAAGAAATAAATGACACAGATGCGTTAACATCTGCAGACATGATGGAACAATACAAAACCTTAAAAGCTGGTGATACGATTACTTCTAAAGTAAAAGGAAAAATCATTGAGGTTTGTTCTAAAAAGGGTTGTTGGATGACATTAGACATGGGTAATGAAAATCAAGTAATGGTTAAGTTTAAGGATTACGGTTTTTTTATGCCTTTAAATGCTGAAGGTGACGTTGTAATGACCGGAAAAGCTTTTGTTTCTGAAACTCCGGTTGAAGAATTAAGACATTACGCTGAAGATGCTGGTAAAACTGCAGAAGAAATTGCAATGATTATTGATCCTAAATTTGAATATGGTTTTGAAGCCGATGGAGTTTTACTTAAACAATAAAGTTTTAAGCATCGTTATTTTTTCTTTTTTGATATTCGTTAGCTGTAAAAATGAAGAAAAAGTTACCGAAGAGCCTGTAAAGAAAGCTGTTGTATACGATATGTATCAACCTTCTGAAATGGCAGGTTTTATGAACGCTATGTACGCATACAATCAACAATTAAAAGCACAAATTGTTGCTGGTGAAACACCAACACGTTTACCAATCGATTTATTAAAATTACACTCAGCTGAAATGAGTAATGGTAAATCTAGAACTCAAAATTGGCAGAGTTTTGTAAATGTATTTATAGAATCGCAAGAAGCAGTTGTAGACACCTTGTCTACTACCGAATTAAAAGAACGTTATAATAATGCGATTAACAATTGTTTAAACTGTCATAAAACGGAATGCACAGGACCGATTCCTAAGATTAAAAAACTACTGATTCATTAATTTTTGAAGAGAAATATAATTACCACGTCCGATGGTTCTAAAACCATACAAATAGAAGAATGGAACGAGCAATACCATTCCATTCACGGTGCGATACAAGAAGCAAATCACGTTTTCATGAAACATGGTTTGCTTTTTTATTCTGAACTTGTTTCAGAATCTAAACCAATTTCCATTTTAGAAATAGGTTTTGGTACAGGGCTCAATGCTTTTTTAACTCTCATCGAAGCAGAGAAATTAGAGTTAAAAATCAATTATGTTGGTGTTGAAGCATATCCTGTTCAACTAGAAGAAATTAAACAGCTTAATTATATTGACTTAATTTCAAAAAAACACGAGACTGTTTTTGAAAAGTTACATGAAACATCCTGGGAACAACCTCATCCCATTAATTCAGATTTTCAATTAGAAAAACAACAAAAATTCTTCAAGGATATAACAGCCGAAAACACATTTAACATCATTTATTTTGATGCTTTTGGAGCACGTGTGCAACCCGATTTATGGACGGAGGACATTTTCGAAATTATGTTTAAAGCCCTTCAACCAAATGGAGTTTTAGTCACTTACTCTGCAAAAGGAAGTGTTAGACGTGCTATGCTTGCTGTTGGTTTTACAGTAGAGCGTTTGCCTGGACCTCCTGGTAAGCGTGAAATGTTGAGAGCAACGAAACATTCAGTGAAATGAAACGAACTAAATGTTGAGAGCCATAATAAAGAGCTCGTAGCATTCAATGAGATGCGATGATCCAAATGCTTTAAATACTAAATATCAATATTTAATAATCGTCACTTCGAGTGAAATTCCGCATTTTAGGAATTTTACACTTCGATTACGCTCCGTAGAATTATGGAGAAACTTATTTATATCCAAGGTTCCCAATACATTTCTCGTACAATCAAAACACTCGAACTGGCGATAATAGTGACTAAAAACAAATTCTTTTTTCTTCTTTGTTACTTTCTGACTCTGAAACTTTGAGACTTTACTTCTTACAACACCATCCAAACGTTAAATCCAAACTAAAATCCCTACAAACACTTTACTCCTTTCGTATCTTTATATAAAAAGAAAAATGACCGTTTTAATTACAGGAGCTACAGGATTAATTGGGCAGGAAATTGTAAAACAATGTCATGCAGAGGGAATTAACGTACACTATTTAACGACTTCTAAATCCAAATTAAGTAACGAATCAAACTACAAAGGATTTTATTGGAATCCAAATAAGAAGGAAATAGATCATAATTGTTTTGAAGGAGTCTCTTCAATTATCAATATGGTTGGCGCATCCATTTCTAAACGCTGGACAGACGATTACAAAAAAATCATCCTTAATAGCAGAACAGAAACAGCTCAACTTCTACAAGACACTATAAAAACACATAATTACCACATTGACCAAGTTGTTTCGGCTAGTGCTATTGGTATTTACCCAACAAGCTTAACAAACTATTACGAAGAGACCAATACTGAGATTTCAGAAACATTTTTAGGTAAAGTTGTTCACGAGTGGGAAGCTGCAGTGGATGGTTTTAAAGCATTGGGATGTAAGGTCGCAAAAATTAGAATTGGATTAGTATTAGCCAACAATGGTGGTGCATTACCCGAAATTGTTAAACCAATTAAATTTGGTGTTGGGGCTGCTTTTGGTAATGGTAAACAATGGCAAAGCTGGATTCACGTTAAAGATTTAGCATCACTTTTTGTATTTGCTGTACAAAACAACTTTGAAGGGATTTATAATGGTGTTGCACCAAATCCGGTGAGCAATAAAGAGCTAACTAAAGCTGCTGCACGGATTTTAAAGCGTCCCTTGATTTTACCAAAAATTCCGAAATTCGCCATGAAACTCATTTTAGGTGAGATGCATATTCTTTTGTTTGAAAGTCAACGCGTCAGCTCTCAGAAAGTGGAATCTGAAGGTTTTAATTTTCAGTTTGTGAATTTGAAACCTGCTTTAGAGGATTTGTTAGGTTAGATGGTTAGATGGTTAGATGGTTAGATGGTTAGATGGTTAGATGGTTAGATGGTTAGATGGTTAGATGGTTAGATGGTTAGATGGTTAGATGGTTAGATGGTTAGATGGTTAGATGGTTAGATGGTTAGATGGTTAGATGGTTAGATGGTTAGATGGAATTCATAAAAAAAAGAGGCAAATAGTGATATTTGCCTCTTTTTTATTACATATTACTCATCAATCCAACCCATAATCGCATTGGCTACAAACCTCGGTTCTGGTGGTAAAGCATAAATATCTTTTTCGTAATTCTTATTATATGGGGAAATATTCATAATGTTTCCGTCCACCACTAACGTACTACTTCCTCCTGGATCAAAGCCCATTGCTTTATCCATGCCGTATTTTAATAAAATATCAACCATATCAAAATGCGTGGCTCCTACAGACTCTCTAATTCGTCCGTTTACCATTAATACCATTAACTTACCTGCTTTGGTGATTCCAACAGCTATTTTTGGCCCACGCATATCTGTAAAATCTAATCGTGCGGCTTGTGTTTTAATAGAATTCGTGGTTTTCCAACCTTCTTCTTCCATATTTAAAATCTGTTTTCCTTCATCAATTAACATTGGTCCTGCTTCAATAGCATATGAAATTTCATCCCATTTATAAGGATTCTCTTCGGGTTCTAATAATTGAATATCTAACGATTTTCCTTCAACAAACATGGCGTCAGAAAATAATTCAGGAGGTATAGACAAGGTAATTCCAACAGGAATTACAGCAACCGTTTCTTTTGACTTCGTTTTAATAATTTCTTTTACCGTATTTCCTGCTATTCTCACAATAAAATTGCCATTGCCTTTAAAGGTATCCTCTGTATACGATAAATCGTAGAAGCAAGGTTCTGTTGCGATATGTGTATTGTAATTAGCACTAGAAAAGGTTAAGTCTTTCGTTTTTCCTTTAACAATTAATCCGGCTTTACTATTTACTTTTCGAATGTCTACATCACCGTTTTTGTAAATTATAAAGGCTGGTTTATTAAAAAGTGGTGGACAAAACACTTTATTATTCATAATTAGTAAGCCTAAAGGAGAACCAATATAAGTTTCTGGCAAACCTAATTTCCCAACCAATTCTGGATTTAAAATATATCCACCATTCCAAGCCAATTCAATTTTATGTGGATTGTTACTTTTCTTCTTGTATTCTTTTACAAGTGCTGGTACATTTTTAGGTTCTTTATTAGCAATATGCGCTGCAAATTTCCAATGGTGTTTTTTGGTATCTATTTCTGCTAAAACTCCACTCCAAGGTAAACCGTCTTCATAAACACCTCCTGCGAAAGAAGATTTTACCTTTTGAACCGTTTTACTTTCATTTAAATCTTCCTTTATCTGAGTCAACAACTTAGCAATAGGAGTTCCATTTTCAATGGCATCTTTTGTCATCATATTTAACAATGCCTTCTCTCCTATTTTATCTTTTAAATCTTGATATAAATCACTCTTTAGAACGACGTCAAAATCCTTTGCCGTTTGAATTGGTGTTGGATATGCTAATGTTGTACGCACACCTGCAGGTACAAATTGAATAAACCCACTACCTTTAGGAATACCCATAATTTTAGCGGTCATTTCATACATCACTTTTCCAATATGGAAATGATCGATTTCAATAATATCAGTCATCATGGCAGCATATTCCCCATTGGTGATTAAGAAACCATCAGCGGCTTTAATATCGCGTAAGATCTTGATGGCCTTGGCTCCCATTTGTGGAAAATGTACACCTTCTGACCATTGCTTTGTTTCTATAATTTGAACGACTCCTGCATTATACAACAAGCCTAATTCTGGCTCTTTTCCGCTTTCTAAATACTCTTTTATGTCTGCGCTTGAGAACCATTTTGTGATTCTAGCCTCATGGATAAAGATGTAGATTTTCTCTAACTGATCTACATTTGCTTCCAAAATCTCTGAGGTTAACTCTTGTTCTATCGTTAGATTTAACTGTGCACGAATAGGTTGTAACACAAAATATTCTAATTCATGCTTAATATAACGTCCCGGAAAATACCCTTTCGGTACATTTTTCTTTAAATTTTTAGTTAGAATTTTGCGATCATCAATTCCTAAATATTTACTATTTGTCAGTTGAAAAAGTGCTAATTCCCAATCGGCAAAAAATTGTGGAGCTAAGGTTAAATCCGGTAAGTTGGTTGGTTTAAACACATCGGTATAAATCATATTCACCAAACCTGTAACCTCTTGATATGTAAATGCCTGATACGCGTAGGATTTTTTATTCCTATGACGATACGCCAACGCATGATCGTGACGAATTGAAATTTCTCCATCCACATATTTAAAAATATCATCAATTGCATTGTAGTATTTATGAATGACTTCTAGATTGGTATTTACCAAATCTGGAATGTCATTTTCCATGGTTCTAGCATAACGCATTACACGTCCTTTCACCAACTGTTGTTCGACTCTAAAAAAGCTAGGATCAATTAATGATTTTAAATAATACATAAACGACAAACGACCGTAACCTGGTAAATAATGTCGTGTTTTTTTATTGAGAATCGCGTTGAGATCTTCATTTTCAAAATCTACAGAAGCCTTGTATTGCTTTAATAAATTAATGACTTGCGGATTATTTTCAATAGAAACTGACACCAATTGATAATACATACGTTGTAAAATGTAACGCATGTTTTCCTCCAAAGCTTCTAAACTGTAACGTTTTTTAATTACACTTCTATTGTGTGTAACATCGACCATTCTGTTTTGTGGATAAAACACGTGGTCACAAATTTTTTCTGCTAATTTCTTTGGGACTTTAGAGCCTTTAAATTCTAAAACATTAAGTCGAAGTGACTCATCTAAATGACGGCCAATAACTTCATCATAGACTTCTCTTGGTTCGTATTGTCTGCAAAAAATTGGTGTTCCGCAAGCTGCTGCTTCAATAATAGGTAAACCTCGTCCTTCGGTTTGACTTGGTAATAAAATTAAAGAGGCCACATCAAAAAGCTGCTCAATATCTAATGGTTTTTTGTGTTTCTTTTTGAAGTCATTTTTATCGAATTCACTAAATAAAAACCCAAGTAACACACGCGACTTAAAGGCTTTTGGAAGGTCTTTTAAAAAATTAGAAAAGTCCTTTTTTAAATCGTGATAATAATTTTGTTGTCCGTGTGGAATGGGTCCTGAAACAATCAACGACAATTTTAATTGTGGGTTGGTGAGGAATTTATCAGCAAAAGAATCGTACGAAAACAAGCGTTTAATAAGCTTAAAATTCAACTCAATAGATTTTCTACTTATGACTCTTGTTGGCTGTAAAAACACGATATTGTTATTTACAAAATCGAAATTTTTAATGGTTTTATAACCTAACAAAATAGGTCTTAAAGAGCGTTTACTTTCCGTATGATGCGACGCTGTATGAACTGTTATTGAATCTTTTTTATTGGCAAAAATTGAAGAAACTTGCATAAACGCTTTTATAATATCGCGCTTACTCATTTGATGTAATTTGGTATCTACAGCGGTTCCTAATAAGGCTACATTCGCTGGATTATGACCATTAATATTAATCAAATGATCTTGCTGAATTCTATTGATATTTACATTCATCCACGAGCGACTTTCCCATGGATAAACCGTTTCTATAATTGAGAAAAATTCGCCTACATGTGCATTGTGAAAAAAGAAATCTCTTGGTCCTTTTTTAAGACCTTTCTTTTTTATTTCGACTTCTCGGTTACCGCCTTCCCAATAAAAATCGTGATTATTGTTTATAACCGGAATGCCTAAATATTCTGAAATTAAAACCGTTGCTAATGCCAATGACACATTACCAGGATTAGAACAGACATTTATAAGATATAATAATGAAATGTCATTGTCTTCAATATAAGACCCTAGCTTTTCTACCAAAACTAAAACTTCGTCCCAAAACTTACCAATAAGATTGTTATAAGCTTCACTTCCACGTTCCATTTTAATTTGAAAGAAATCCTTGTATAATGGCCACGCATCAAAGGCTTC
Organism: Winogradskyella helgolandensis; assembly: GCF_013404085.1. Taxonomy (NCBI): domain Bacteria; kingdom Pseudomonadati; phylum Bacteroidota; class Flavobacteriia; order Flavobacteriales; family Flavobacteriaceae; genus Winogradskyella; species Winogradskyella helgolandensis. Next base: position 4,127,140 of record NZ_JABFHO010000001.1, read on the forward strand.
CATTTCTGGAATTACTTTTCTAAACGCTGTTTTTGGAATAAGCTCATCAGCTTCCTGTTTAATTTCACCAGCTATAAAGTGAATCGGAATATCTGGATATATATTTTTAAAGGTTTTAGCATACTTTTCGGTTTCGACTGTGATACCATCAATCGTAAAATAAAAGGTTAAGAACGCTATACCACCATTTTCAATATGTGCATCAAATGTTGACGCATTACCATCAAAAGCCGATGGTAGATTTTTCTCTTTAAATTTATCCATGAATAAACCTAAATCAAACCAGGTATTTATTTTTTCATTGTTAAGCTCATTTAAAATAGTAGAGATTTTTGTTGTTTTTTTATCAGTCATGTTTTGGTTCTTAAAATGTAAATAATTGGCTTAACTTTTCTTCTAATACTTCATACGAAAAGTGTTTTTTACCAATGTTAAAATTGTATTCTCCTATTTCGATACAACGCTTTGGGTTGTAAATAATATCGGACATTTGTTGTATGCTTTCTGGCGTTAAATTGCTGTCTTCAATCATTACGGTTTCGAAACCTTTGTTACCAATATCCTGCATATAAACAGGCTTATAATTATTCACGAATATTGGTTTTTTAGCGAGTATGGTTTCCACAAAAGCATTTCCAAAACCTTCATAAGTGCTAAAATAAGTCGCCGCTCTTCCGTGTGCATACACGTCAGACAAATCTTTATGATCTAAAACTTTATGTGCTGCAAATATGATTTGACGCGATAGATTTAAGTCGTGAATTTGGTCAATTAATTCATTGTAATATTCCTTATTCTCATCATCATTGTTATTTCCGGTTATGACTAATTTTAGTTTTTTATCGTCTAATTGGTCTATTAGAGAAATCGCTGTTTCAATCCCTTTACGTCTTACAATCCGCGTAACTTGTAGTAAAGCTATTTCATCTTTTAAAACGCCAACATCTCTCAGGAAAAATTCATTCTCTGGCGTTGGCACTCCATAGACACGATTAAAATCCATAACATTTGGCACCAAAGTGGCATCAATATCAAAACGGTTTTTAAATGTTTCTACACCAAACGTATTAATCACAGCATGCTTTACATTGGGCAGTAATAATGGAAAATTCTTATCGACATAGTGGTTGATTTCTGGATGCACAGACACATAGCGTTGACCACGTTCCCAATGAAAATCATGATCGTGCGTTACAATAGGTATACCTGTAGTTTCAACAAGTTTTTTAATGGCAACTCCCATTGACAGATGACATGGCAATGCAGATGCATTTTCTGAAAGAATAACATCAATTTTCTTATCGGCTATCCATTGTCGCATAGCGAAGTGTATTCTATTCGATGCTTTTTCAACGTGTTCTAATAAGGCATCCGGATTCTTATCGGGTTCAAAAAACGCTTTACGTTGTCCCCATTCTGCTTCAACAGAAAAGAAGGATAAGGCAGGAAACAAATAATCGTGATCACGATCTATTGTCCAGGATTCAAATTCACCAGACATGATAAAGACTTCATGACCTATTTTTTTTAATACATCTATCCATTTTTCGGTTTCGAGTGCTACGCCATCGACACCTCCAATTCGTCCAATAATAATACCTATTCGCATGTTATATCTAAAGTTTAGTGTTCTTTAAATATAATGCATAGCATAAAGGATTGAAAGGTTTTGAAAGACTCTGTTTATGGAATTACGACTTCAAAAATTTAAACAAGTTTTAATTATGTGTTCTGAAATTTATGTCGCTAATCTTAACGAAATGATAATATTGAAAGTTGTTATTTTCAGAAAAACAGACGAAAATCATCTTTATTATGGCTATTTTTAACTGAGTAACTGGTGCATTTTCCGACCTGCTTTAACAATAATCTCAATACACTCTTCAATATCTTTTTTCGTCGTTCTAAAATTCACTATGCAAGTTCTCATGCAATATTTCTCATCAATTATAGCATTAGATAAAAAGAGTTGACCTCCTGCTTGTAATGTATTTACTAAAGTTTCATTTAATGTATTTAAATAGGTATTTATATCATCACCCTTTGCTTCAATATGTTCAGGAATATATCGCAGAGTCGCAATACTCAAATTTTGTGTTACAGTCTCTAATTCTGGATGCTGTGCTGCCAAATCCCCAAAATATTTTGATAAGACTATATCTTCACTTATTAATTTTACATAACCATCACGTCCTATTTGTTGTAAGGCCAACCATACTTTTAAAGCTCTAAAACCACGCGAATTTTGAAGTCCATATTCGAAGTAATTCAATGAACCACCTTCTTCTGTTAAACTAAAATTGTAATATTCAGGATGTGAACTATAGGTATCAATTAAATGCTTTGGATTTTTAACCAAGGTACAACCGGCTTCTAACGGACTATACAACCATTTATGTGGATCTAACGCAATAGAATCAGCCTCCTCTACTCCATTAAACACCTCTTTTAACTCAGGGATAACAGCTGCAGGTATACCGTAAGCACCATCAATATGAAACCATAAATCGTGAGCTTTACAAGTGGCTCCAATAGCTTCAAGATTATCCACAACTCCTGTGCTCACATCACCAGCAGTTCCAACAACCAAGAAAGGTTGATGGCCTTGTTTTATGTCCTCTTTAATGGTTCGCTCTAAAATTTCAATATTCATTTTATTTGAACCATCTGTTCGAATCCAACGAATAGAATTGCTACCATGTCCAAATAGAATCGCGGCTTTATCTATCCATGTATGTGTAGATTTTGAACAGTATGATATTAGTTGTTTTGAAGTATTTGAAAGGCCATCTTCTTTGATGCTTTTTGGTGCTTTCGCTGTTCTTGCGGCTAAAAACGCCGTAAAATTTGCCATGTTACCTCCACTGACTAAAACCCCTCCATAACTTGGATCTACTCCAATAAATTCAGACAACCACTTTATCGTTTGTTTTTCTATTTCTGTGGCGATCGGACTCAGAATTTGTCCACCAACATTTGGATTCACAGAAGCCGCTAACAAATCAGCTAAGGCTCCAATTGGCGCAGGTGACGATGTAATAAATCCAAAAAACTTAGGATGACCGTTTAATAGTGAATTATTAAATAATAGCTTAGACGTTGATGCCAATAGTTGATCAGCTGGCACTCCTTGTTTTGGTAACGGTGAATTCCCTAATAGCTGTTGTAATTCTAAAGGTGTTTTGGTGGTTGTAACGGGTTGATTTGAAATATCGTCAAGAAAATCAGAGATAGTATCAATGAGCTGATAACCCATTTTTCGAAATTCTTTCTTACTAATTTCAATTGAGTTTTCTCGCTTATCCATAATCTGATTATTTAATTGATACTTATTCTATTCTGAAATTACAAAACCATTATTAAGTTCGTTTTCAGATGGTCTTTCAAACCATTTTTCCATAAAATCAAAGTTGTCTTTTGTCACTTCAAACTCAAACGTGGCCCCTTTTTCTGTATTCCGTTTCATCACGCGGTCTAATCTTGTGGTTTTAGAAACATCTAAAAAATGCAACTTTATTTTATAGTTATTCATTTCTGCGAATTTCCTGAATTTTTCACGGTGTCCGAATTTAGACAATCCTAAATCTAGGATAGAATCCGTGTTTAAATTTTCTAACTGATGGATTAAATCTAGCATCATCCGTTCTGAACGTTCAATGCGTTCTAAAAACCACTCTAAACCATCCGTTTCTTTTTTATCTGGAAGAAACAAAACATTATTCCAGTTATCGATTGAAAACACAACACCATTAATGTTTCTTTTGAGTTCGTTGGCATAAGTCGTTTTTCCTGAACCTGTATTTCCTACTATGAGATGAATCATTTTAACTTCAACTTTTATTCAACGATTTCGTAATCAACATCTAGTTTCCGTAACGCTCTTAACGCAGAACCCGAGTTTTTATCTCCAACTTCAATATCTACAGCGTCTCCGTCTAAAAGAATCTCTGTAAGCTCATTAGATAGTGATGCATTCCCATGAATAGAAATCTCAGTAATACAGTTTGCGATGGCTCTTTTGTCTGGTCTTTGAGCGTCGCATGATAATAGGTTTAGTTTCATAATTTAATTTATTAGTACCTTAAGTCATTTAAAAATGACATCTAAAGCTATTTGTAGTTAAGCACCGAATTTAGTGAAATAAAAATCCGCAGTGACCAATCCATCTATATACTTAAAGTTACCACAGGTTTTCTATTTTTCTATTTTAGATTTTTATGTTCCAAAATGTCAAATCCAAAATAACCTTTCCGAGTTTCCAATTCTATAATTGAATAAAAGTTCCTTTTCTCATAATATTTATGTGGGAAGACTAACTCTTTTAGTTCGCCATTATAATTTATGTTGAATGTTGGCTGTCTTTCGTGTTTGCGATATTTTCCACTTCCAGGCAACGACGAGCGTTCTATAATTTCAAATTCTTTCTTAATTGGTTCGGTTTCTGCTAAATAGTAATTAGATAGCATAAACAAAGAACACACTATAAATCCAAAACCACATATATAGTGCATTGCCGCGTAAAAATAAAGCCCAATACCATTGTATTTATAGGTTTTTCCGTAATTTTTAACGTCCATAAAAAACGCTAAAATGCCCACTAAAAGAATAATTCCGACTAAAATTTTTAAATCAATTATTGTATTTCTGTAGATGGCGATTTGCCAAGCCATTAAAATCAAGCCCAAAAAAAATAGGGTCGGATAAAATACTTTTCGTTGTTTTTTATTCATTTTAAATCCATGTGTGGTAAGGAGAATACTTTGTTCTGCGGTTGAACATGTAAATTAGGAAATTAAAGCCACACTTAACGTTCTACTTCAAAAATAGTATTTCTTTCCGTTTTATATATGTCCTTAGCCACAAGGATATTTTTTACTATAGCATGGTAGTTTTTATTATTTGGATTTCGCAAATATTCCAGTTGATGTTCTATCATTTTTTCAAAAGGCAAAAGAAAATCCGTTGTATCACAGTGTTCGACGTCTCCTGCTTTGAGTAAGTTTAAAACGGTATAAACAGATTCAATAGTACTCAAACAAAGCGGTTCTGGTTGTTGTTTGATGATAAATTTTGATTTGATCTCGTTATCAAAACTCACTCTTTTTAAGGTTTGCAAGTTCTTACTTAGTTTTAGCATTTTACGAGCGCAAGGCCACGTTCCATCTAGAATGAAGAGGTGCGGATGATGCCCCATAAATGACTTTACTTCTGAACTTCCGCTTACCGATAAGTTGAAGTTATCTTTTCCTGGATACAATAAAAAAGAGCTGTTGTTTTCATTTGCTAGTATGTCATTAACGCGCTTATTATTGGTAAAATCGACACCGACTATAATTTCTGAATTTTCGAGTTGAAGTTTCGTCATATGTCCCGTTCCATTTTTTTCTTTCTTGTACTCTTTTGGGTGCATCAAAATAATAAAACGCGTCTTGGTATGTAAAGGACTGATATGTTTACAAATACAGGTGCTTTTAGGACTCATACATTTGTAACAGGTTAATCTTGGGGTTTTTGTTTCTGGTTGCAAAGTGTGAATAGCTTATTGTTTTATTGGTGGTAACGGTTTTGTAGAAAAATAGCGCGGTTTTGTGGGCGAGGATTTTTTAATTCGATAGTTTCTTTAATTCTTTCCCTAATATTTGATATCGTTCTTTTCCAAGCTCAGTTGATCTCAAAACAGCAGTTTTATCTTGATATAATTCGCTTTCGTCAAATTCTACTAATACTCTAGATTTGTCAGAAATATATTCATAAAGACTTTGTGAACCTTTTCTGAAATTTCTAAAACTGTATTTGTCATTCAATTCGCGAAATAAGCGACTCATCGAATAGTTTTCAGTAGTTTCTAAAATTTCTTCAAAGTTATGAGTTGAACTTGCGTATTGAGATTCTAATATAATTCTTATTTCGTTTAATGTGTTATTATATTCTTTTGTGTCATCGGAATAATTCATTTTCACTCCAATTTCGTGATTGTTTACTTGAGAATATTCATAAAGATTCATAGACGAAATTAAAAGGGAATCTTCGTTTAGATAAATTTTTGAATGTAAATTTTTTATTGGGAATATCTTTATGTTATCAAAAGATTTTAGCCAATTAGCTTCATTATAATTCAGCTCTTTTTCTCTGTGTAGAATATATATATTGTCTACTCTTTTAAAAGCATCAGATAATCTAACTTTAATTCTTTGATTTAGTTTTAAATATGGTGTTACTAAAACTAAAAATTTTTCTGCTTTATTAAGTATCTTTTCTATTTCAAAAGAAATTTCTGTTGTTCCAATTATTTTCAATTTTTATGTTTTTGTAGGTTTTGGTTATATTACACACAGGGTGATTGTATAGGGTTTTCTGCGTGTCTTAAGCGCCTAGTTTAGCAAATACAAACCACATATAGAATCTGTGAGGATTTTCGCAAGTAGGCTAGAACCAGCCATAAATTATATACGTTGTTGGCAACTGGCTTTATTTCAGTTCAAGGTTTGAATCAAAAATATCAAATTTGATATTAAACCTCTTTACTATTTCATTGATATTTTCTTTAGTCCAATTAGTTGATTTTGGATGATGGACGATTTCAAAGTTATATTTTTCAAAATTTTCTAATTCAATTTTCGTTCCTGGATTATTATATGCTGAATTGTATAATTTCTCAATGTGACTTCTTGATATATTTGGTTTATAATTTATAGTTGGTATCTCTCTTTCCTTTTCTCTTGCAACTATTCTAAATTCATTTTCGTGTTTGAAACTAATGTCTTTTAAAAATACACTATCTGATAAGTTGTCAGTGTATTCTGTAATGTTATTTTTATCTTGAAAATTTAAATAATCTACAGGTGAGCAAATTAATTCTTTACCGAATCCACTAGTTCTGTATCCGTTTTTAAGAATATTTTTTTTAAAATCAGAATATTTGATTCTAATAGCTAAACTTTTTGGGTCGCTGTACAAATTCCACATTGCAACGGATTCTGTTTGTTTATTTCCAATAACCCAACAACTAGCATAGTTGAATCTTTGTATTTTATTTAATTCATCTTGAATTTTATTCATAGTACCACCAAATGTATCAACAGTCATATATGTTCGTATATTATCAAACATTATATGATTATCAAATTCCTTTTTATGATTTTGAAATAATAAATGAATAGGTGAAATTCCCTCTCTTTTATCTTCGAATTTATCCAAACGAGTTAAATGAAATGATTTTAAAATAATTAAAGACAAGAATTTATGTAAGTCTAAATATTTCCATAAATAGTCCTCATCAGAAATTTGATTGTCATTAATAAACTTTATGTCTTTTTTGATTTCGTCTTTCATTTTCGGCTTGTTGCCAACTCGTTATATAATAACTTTTATTAACAATATCCTGTAAATAAGTCAGGATACAGAAACTTTCATGTTGTTTTAGTAATCTTTAAAATTACTAAATATTTTCAACTTTCATATACGTAAAGTCACGTACATTTTAACAAAAAAAAAGCACCTACAAAACTGTAAGTGCTTTTTCAAAATTTATGTTTTCTAAGTTTTATCTCTTTAAAACAACTTTGTAAGTTCAGCAAATTCATCAACTACTACAGTTGGTTTATAATCTACAATATTCTCATTATAGTTATAACCATAACTGACACCAATACTGTCCATGTTAGCATTCTGAGCGGCTAGAATATCATTTTTAGAGTCACCAACCATGATGCTTTTTTCTATCGTTGTATTCAATTCTTTTACTAAGTGTAACAATGGTGCTGCACTTGGTTTTTTCTCAGCTAAGGAATCTTCGCCTATCCAACGTTTAAAATATGTTGTAATCGCTAAGGTGTCTAAAATCGGTTCTATAAATCCGTAAGGTTTATTTGTGCATATCGCCATGTTATAGCCTTTTTTATCTAAACTTTTTAAGGTTTCTAAAACACCAGGATACATAAACGTATCAATACAAATGGCGTCTTTATAAGCCGCCAAATAGATATCAAATGCTTCTTTTAGCAAGGTGTCTGGCAACGCTTTATCTTGCATTCTATATTCTAGAGCTCTACGCACCAAAGGTTTTGCGCCATTGCCTATATAAGGTGTGACCTGTGCTATGGTTAAGGGATGTAAACTATAATGTTTCAACATTTTATTTACAGCCAAGGTCAAATCTGGAATACTATTAATTAGTGTGCCATCAAAATCGAATATAATAAGGTCTTTATCTTTAAAATTCACAATGTTTAATTTTACGCAAAGATGCGGAAGTTTTGGATAAAATAAAGCTTATAAGTTCTGTAAAATTAGTCACGATTATGGGTGGTTTATAATCACAGACTCGTTTACAACAAATTCTTATTCTCGATAGTCATCTGCTCATTTTCAATCGTAAAATACAATCGAACTTATAGATTTTAAGATTTCATATGTGTTTTCAACTTCGAACAAAGGTTCTAAACATGTTTCAACTTTTGTTTAAGCATTTTGGCTGCAGACGTATAACCTCCTTCGGTGCCATCTACAAAGTGAGAATGTTTGGTCTTTCGATCTAACACATAACAAGACATCACAGAAGCATGCGTGATATGAATACCATAAATGATTTTTTTGTCTTTTTCGAGTTGATTTAAATACGCGATAAAAAGATCTATTTTAGATTGTTCAGCTGTAAAAACCGTGTTAATCATACCATCGAGCATAAATGTATGCGATAATTGCCCTATTTGTTGTAAATAGTGTTTTCCATCATTTGAAAAGTTTAAATAGAATTTACCGATCAGTGTTGACATCCATTTTTTAAAGACGTAGCTTAATTTTTGCTGATCAAGGCTAATCTTCATCTCCTCCCATATATTATGAATACTAAAATTTAATTTTAAATTAGTCGTTTTTATAGGTTGCCTGTTATCAAAAGTTCCAAAGAATCGATCCATCTCACTAATAACATCTTTATAAATTCGTCGTTGATCGTCTTCATGTATAGCATCTAATAATAAACAGACTACTTTTTTTTGAGTTTGAATAGGCTTAATCTGCTTCCAACGACACTCCATGCCTTCTAAATTTAAAAGGGCTTTTTCAAAATGAGTTCTACTCTCTTCAAAATTTGTTTTTATTAAGTCCTCAGCCTTTTTTAAACCATTACCTAATACAATAGGAATCGATAATTGATTGGTTAGTTGGTGTTTTGCTATTTTTAAACCGAAGTCCTGACCCCTTAAATAATTAACGGAAATATGACCGACTCTAAGTATTAAATTGGTGTGATTCTTAATATGAAGACTATAATTATCTAGAATTTGTATAATTCGTTCTAAAAATAAAGTGGGAATAATAAATGTAGCGCCATCACCTCCAAAAAAATAGGGTACTTCTATGTTTTGCTTTTCTTTTCTGATAAAATTTAAAACGGAAATTATAGCTCCTGTAGCGGTTAGATTAACTTGATGGTGTTTGCCTTCATCAACCGCTTGTGTAGAATTTAAAATATCAACCACCACAACGTGCCACGTATTGGGCACTTCAGAAAAATAAGATTCAGTTTCCAATAACTCTGTAAGAGTATCAGTTGATTTTTTTAGTTGGTTATAAAATTTTATATTTTCCATTAGTACCGATACAAATTGCTTTCTTTTTCTTTGAAATGCTTTCAATCTTTAGTTTCAAGCCGCTTTTAAACACACCATATCAACCGCGTTTAAAGACTACTAAATCCAATTATCTTAAATATAATCAATTTTAAAAGTATGCAACGTTATAAAATAATTGATAATTATAGTTTGCTATTAATATATTTTATTCCAGAAAAAAAGCACTTACAAACTGCAAGTGCTTTTTCAAAATTTATATTAATTTACAACTTAATTCACATCAGGAAGGTTATTATAATCCTTACTGTATCTTAACATCTGCTCAGCAAATGCATTTGGCTGTGTTACTTTAATTGCTGTAATCTCGCCAGCATCATCCATTTCAGGAACTAAAACCGGATTTACAAAACCACTGTATGGTGGTGATGGAAATTGCTTGTTACGCTCTAAAACCTCAGCATGAATGGCTTGATCTACTTTTACACCATAACCTTCAACTAAAGCTTCAACAGCAGCGTAATCTCCTTCCGACTTAATACGTTGCGTTTCTCTTAACAATTGCCCGAATAAATCGTGTAATTTTTCGTAATCATTAATATTGAAGTATGTTTTCCCGTCTCTGGTTACTTTTTCAATAACGTTGTCTGCTTTTCCTTTTTCGAAAGCCCAAGCCGAAACCCATTGTCTGTTTCTCATGTGTGCTTCTTCAACATCGTCACCTAAATCTAAACGAATTAATTGTGTCATTAAACCATTTCTGATATAACCGTCAAAAGCCGCTTTACCTACTTTTTTCCAGTCTTCAACTAAACCTAAGTCTTGTAATTTAGAATCGTATAAATAATATAAACCAACTAAATCTGCACGACCTTCTTCTAAAGTAGAAGCGTATGTTTTAAGTGTTTCTTTAGTTTCACCAACGCCAGGATTTAATTGTCCTGAGGCATGTCCAATAACTTCATGTAATGCTGTGTGTAATTTATCTGCTATTTGTCCGTATTCTTCTTCGAGTTGTAACTCTTCTTCATCATGAACAAATTCTTTTAAACGACCAGAACCACCTGCATTATTATACGCATTAATAATGTTTCCTAAGGATACTGATTTACTTCCAACGGCAGCTCTAATCCAGTTGGCATTTGGTAAATTAACACCAATTGGAGTGCTTGGAGATGAATCACCTGCTTCACCAGCAACGTTTACCACTTTGTAAGTCACACCAACAACACTGTCTTTTTTGTGTTCATCCATTAATGGTGAATTATCTTCAAACCATTGCGCGTTTTCAGACAATACAGCCATTTTTGCTGACATGTCAAAATCATTAATCTGAACTACGGTTTCGTAAGATCCTCTATACCCTAAAGGGTCGTTATACACTTCAATAAAACTATTAATGTAATCTATATTACCTTCGGTTGCCGCTGTCCAAGCGACATTATAATCATCCCAAGTTTGTAAATCTCCTGTTTTGTAATAATCAATTAATAAACCTAAGGCATTGCCTTGTGCTTCGTTTTCTGCAACTCCTTGTGCTTTTTCTAACCACTTTACAATTTCGTCTATAGCTGCACCATATAAGCCGCCAGATTTATAAACGCGCTCTTTTAAAACTCCATTTTCTTTTACCAATTGTGAGTTTAAACCATAAGATAATGGCTTCTCTTGATCTGGAGAGACTTTCGTTTTGTAGAAATCTGCTACATCTTTATTGGTAACATCTGGACCATAAAAGTTAACGGCAGATTCTAAGACATTATCAATACCTTTAGCTTGATTCACTTTTTTAGAATCTTTATCATTGAATAAAACGTCAAATGCTTCACCTTCTAAAGTGGTATTGGTTGCAGTTAATAATTCATTTAAATACTCCTTACTAAAAGCGGGTTGTAATTTAGCATTAGAATAATGATGGTGAATACCATTACTAAACCAAACGCGTTTTAAAAAGCTTTCGAAATTAGACCAATCGTCCGTTGTTTTATCTCCTTCATAGTTGGTATAGATATTCTCTAAAGCATGTCTAATTTTAAGATTATGTCTGTAGTTTTGATCCCACATAATATCACGACCTTCAAGACCTGCTTGCGTTAAATAGTAAACTAGTTTTTGTTCCTTTAAGCTTAAGTTTTCCCAACCTGGTATTTGGTAACGTAAAATTTTAATGTCTGCAAATTCTTCAACATTAAAACTAAAATCCGTTTCCGTAACTTCTACGGTTTCGGTTGGTGCTTCATTTGCTTCATTCTTACATGACACAAGTATTAAGGCAAGAAGACAGATTTTAAATAAGGATTTTAAATTCATAGGGTTTATATATTTGTTATACACAAAGGTAATGTATATATCACATATCATAAAATGACTATCTTTGATAAACACAAAAAATAATCCCTATAAATGAAAGCATTTAAATCCTTCCTCTTATTATTACTCATCCTTGTCATTGGAGTTTCAATTTATATTGCAGTGCAGCCAAATTCGTACGAAGTAACGCGAACGCGAACCATAAAAGCACCAGCATCTGTTATTTATAACACTGTGGTAGATTTTAAGACTTGGAATTCGTGGAGTTCTTGGATTGAAACTAATCCTGAAATAGTGGTAACACTAGGCGATACTACCAAAGGTGTTGGAGGTTCTTACACATGGAATGAAAATGGAGATGAAGGTTATATGAGCACGACAGGTGTAAATCCTAATACCTCAATTACACAAGAGATGCAATTCGCAACGTATCCGAAATCTGATGTGAATTGGGATTTTAAAGCTAATGAAGATGGCACTACGGATGTGACTTGGACAATTTCTGGCGATAATTTGCCTTTTGGATTTAAAATGTGGTCAGCCTTTTCTGGTGGAATGGAAAACCAAGTGGGACCTGATTATGAACGCAGTTTAGAAAAACTAGATAGTGTAGTACTAGCTGACATGAAAGTATATACTATCAAAGTAGAAGGCACCACACAACACAGTGGAGGTTATTATTTGTACAACACAGCATCTTGTAAATTCAGTGATTTTGAAAAAAATATGACCGCTATGTTACCAAAAGTTGGAGCCTACGCTATAACGCATAATGTTACTATGGCTGGACCACCATTTATTTTATATCACAAATGGGATGAAGAAAATGATACTGTAATGTTCTCTACTTGTGTACCAACGAATTCTAGAATTATTACGGATGAAGCCGAAATTTTAACGGGTAAACTAGAATCATTTACAGCAGTAAGAACCGTTTTAAAAGGTAACTATTCTAATTTGAAAGAAGCTTGGGATACCACTATGAATTATATTGCTGACAATAATTTAGAAATGATTGAAGGTGGACCAATGCTTGAAACCTATTTAACCGATCCTATGAGTGAGCAAAATCCTGCGAATTGGATTACTGAAATTTATGTAGCAGTAAAGTAGTGTGAAGTGTGAAGTGTGAAGTGTGAAGTGTGAAGTGTGAAGTGTGAAGTGTGAAGTGTGAAGTGTGAAGTGTGAAGTGTGAAGTGTGAAGTGTGAAGTGTGAAGTGTGAAGTGTGAAGTGTGAAGTGTGAAGTGTGAAGTTAAAAAAATCTCGTTAAATCGTGATTAAGAATATAACTAAATAACGTCGTGACTAAATAACTTAATTCCCTAGTTCTGATGTTTGAAGAGAATAGACTTCGAACCAACAACTATCAAAGACCAACTAAAAACTAAAACAATTGAAACAACTTATTCTCGTATTCCTTGGTGGTGGCTTTGGTAGCGTCCTGCGCTTTATAATTGGAAAATGGCTTAACAATTCTGAAACCGGAATTCCTTATGGAACTTTTGCAGCTAATGTAATTGGGAGTTTACTCATTGGAATTATTCTTGGCTTAGCGGCTAAAAATGAAACACTGTCCCAAAGTCAGACCTTGCTTTTAGCGACTGGGTTTTGTGGTGGTTTTACCACATTTTCCACGTTTGCTTATGAGAATCATGTATTTTTAAAATCGGGCGACTTTATGAGCTTTGCCATTTATACTGTGGCGAGTTTTGTAGTTGGATTTTTGGCTGTGTTTTTAGGGATGTTTTTGGTGAAGTGATTTTGCTCTTGCTGATGTGTAAAGACGCAGAGTTGCAGAGTAAAAAAAGTTTCTCGCGAAGGCGCAAAGGCGCAAAGTTTGAATTACCTGAAGGTTTTACAAGGATTTACAAAATGGTATGATGAAAAGAATGAATAAAATAGTTTCTATTAGGTCGTGTTTTGGCGCGATTCATTTTTAATAAAATTACTTTATATTTAAATCATGAAGCTCTTAATCAATATCATATTAATCTTATTTTGTATTACTATTCACTCTCAAAATTACAAATTGATTGATGAAACAGTAAAAAACTACCCTAAGTTCAATTCTATTGATGAATTGGCGTCGCGTGTCAATAATGATTTTAATACTGATACTGAAAAAGTCAGGGCTTTTTTCACGTGGACAACTCAAAATATTTCATATGATTTAACTAAATACTATGCCGTTAGAGCTCCACAATTAGTTATACGTTTTGACTCCGAGATGATTAATAAGTCCATAGCCAATCAGAACAGAGAAAACTTAGCAAAAGAAATTTTCGAAAATAGGAAAGCATTATGTTTTGGTTATAGCTCCCTCTTTACTGAACTCTGTTTAAAATCAAATATAGAAGTTAAAACCGTTAACGGTATTACTAAGAATTCTGTCAATTATATCAATACTTCAAATTATACTAAAAATCATTCATGGAACGTCGTTAAAATCGATAATCAATGGAAGCTCATAGATCTAACTTTCGCAGCTGGATACGAAGACCTTATTACTGGAGAATGGGTTATAAAATTAAATGACTTTTACTTCTTTACAAATCCTGAGAAATTTATATTATCGCATTTACCAGCCCAACCTAAATTTCAATTGATTTCAGATCCCGTAAGTATTAAATCTTTCTTTAAACGACCTATATTTTATAGTAAATATTTTGTGAGTGGCTTACAACTTTCTAACCATCAAACAGGACTTCTTACGGTATCGAAAGAGGATAAAAAGATTAGTGTATCATTTGAATCAAAAAAACTGAAAGGTAGTATTTATTACAAATTTAATAACGAGGCAACCCTTAAAAAACTTAGAGTTCAAAAAACTGATATTGACAATTATGCCGCTATTATTAAGTGTAAGTCTGATGCATCTCGCACCCTAAGTTTTTATTCTGAAAATGAAAAAATTTTAGATTTTAAAATTAAAAACTAACCTTTTTTATAAAAGCCTTTCTCCTTCAGTCCTTCGACTTCTTTTAGGATTGAAATGAAAATGGCATCATCAATATCATCTAGCGTTTTGTAGCGTAATGATTTTACAACTTTCCGTTTTTCACTTACCAAATAAGCATCCCATTGTTTTGATAAATGTGCGGAATGCCAAAAGCCAACATCTACATAATCTTTACTTTTATTGAGATAGCAGATTGGTCGCTTATCTATGTAATAGCATGGCATTCTCCATTTGTATAATAAATCGGCTTCTGGCAAGGTATGCTCAACCAAGACTTGCAAATGCATAAATATGGATTTGAAAGGTTCTGGTTGTTTTAGGATGTGGGCTTCGGCTGGATTCAAAAACGGAATAATTTTTGTCTAATTTAGCAATATGAAACGACTTTTTATAATAATCACACTACTATCAATTCAAATTATGTCTTCTCAGAGTTATAGTGGAATAGATTCTACAGTCGCCACATATCCTAAAAAATTTAAATCCATTGAACAATTTGCCAATAGAATTGAACATGATTTTGAAACTGATATTGAAAAAACCAGAGCAGCATATTTTTGGATAGCAAATCATATCACATATGATTATAAAACATTTCGAAAAAATAAAAAGAATAAAAAAATACGTTCAAAATCCAAAGCAGATTATGAAGCAAAGCTTCAAATCTACAACCGTAAATTAGCTCAGAAAACACTACGAAAAAGATCAGCAGTGTGTGAAGGTTATTCAAGGTTACTAACAGAAGTTTTAAAAGATTTAAATATTATTTCTGTGGTTGTTACAGGCTATGCTAAAACATACGTCCAAGAAATTGGAAGGAAGAGAAACAATTCAAATCATGCATGGAACGCCGTAAAATTAGATAACAAATGGTATCTCATAGACGCAACTTGGTCAACCGGAAACAGTATTTATAATTCTGAATTCTTCAATTTCTCTGATACTTATTTTATGATTGACCCAGACAACTTAATACTAACGCATTTCCCAGACGATGAGCAATGGCAATTGCTAGAAAAACCTATATCTAAAATTGACTATTTCAACTTTCCTATATTCTACAGTGCTTACCATACATCAGAATTAAAATTAAATACCAAAACCAATGGATACATCACCACAAAAACAGATTCAGTAATTCAATTAGACTTCTCTAGTATTAATAAAGACAAAACTTATTATTACTCTTATGATAACTCAGGTCATTCTGGTACATTAAAATTCAAATATCAAAATGGAAACTTCACTACTCTTATTCCCTATAAAGATAAGCGAAGAAGAAATTTAGTTATTAGTGATGGGCAGTTAGCTTTGATGAAATTTAAAATTAAATTAATCACACCTTAGTCACTCACAAAGACGACCGTCTTTACAAATTAATAGTAATACCCTAAATCACAAGTATTAGGCCAAATGATGTACCATATTAAAGTTCAAGATTCAATTCAGAAGATCCCTATGCTCTCTGGCTTTTATCCACATTTAGAATACCCACAACTTTTACACTTCAAACAACCTTCTTCAAAAATTAAACCTTCTGGATCATTACAGTTGGAGCATTTTTTATCCAAAGCTTCTGTTCCTTCTGGCACAAAACGTTTTAAGGCTCTTGCCACACCATTTTTCCACGTGTTGATGTGATCGTCGTATAAATTTAAATTCTGAATTAAATCTACCACATAAGGTATTGGCATACCGTGACGTAACACCCCTGAAATCAATTTCGCATAGTTCCAAAATTCTTTATCGAACGAGCGAGATAAGCCTTCAATCGTAATTTTATAACCTTCATTATCTATATACTGAAAATCGTAACGGGACAAACCATCTTCATTTCGCTGCTTAATGACCCAACCGTTCTCAACCCATTCTGGTAAATTGAACGCGTCTTTCATTTGGCCTGTAAAAATTTCATACGGTCGTCCTTCCACTAAACCGATGACGGCTAACCATTTTTCGGATTCATTATGAAAACGTACAATTTCTGCCTCAATTTTATCTGGTCGTTTGGCGATTAATGTTTCTGTAGATGTTATTGTTTCTTCTTTTGTTTTCTCGTCGGTTGATACTAAAATTCCACTTCTGGAACCATCTCTATACACCGTAATCCCTTTTAATCCTTTTTGCCAAGAATCCACATAAATATCACCTACCAAGTCTACCGTAACATCTTTAGCCAAGTTGATCGTAGAGCTAATGGAATGCGTTGTATATTTTTGAACCAAAGCTTGCAGTTCTACACGCTTTTTCCAATCTATTTCTGGTGCTGTTGCTCCGGCATAAGGGCTTTCTGCTATTTCGGTTTTACCTGTAATGTTCATCCAAGTTTCATACTTTTTGTGATACACGGTAAACTCTTCGAAGGCATCGCCTAAATCATCTACAAAATCTACTTTAGAGTTTTCGTCATTGGTATTCACTTTTCGTCGTCTTACGTAAGACAATAAGAAAACAGGCTCAATTCCAGATGATACTTGTGCTAACATACTCAACGACCCAGTTGGGGCAACGGTACTTATGGATATATTTCTTCGACCATGTTCCATCATTCTTTCGTAAGTTTCAGGAAATTCTTTAGCCATCATTTGTACAAATTCTGAGGTGTCTTCAATATTTCTATTAAACACTTCAAACTGACCTCTTGTAATCGCCATATCAATACTACTATCAAACTCGGCAGTCATTTTTGTTTTCATTATATCATCAACAACAGCTAAAGCATCGTCAGTATCAATCTTAATTCCTAAAGCGGCAACAGCATCAGCTAAAGCTGTAAATCCTAAACCTGTACGTCTTCCTTTTTTACCAGTTTCAGCTAGTAAATTCCATATATCTTTTTCTGTTCTTTTAATGGCATCTGGTTCTGGATCGGCATTTATTTTAGCTAAAATACGTTTTACGGCTTCCAGTTCTAAATCGACTAAATCGTCCATAAGACGTTGGGTTTCATAAACCACTTCGTAGAATTTTTCAAAGTTGAATTTGGCTTTCTTCGTAAATGGAGCCTCAACAAAACTGAATAAATTCACCGCAATCAATCGGCAACTATCACCACCTTGCATCGCAATTTCCGAACATGGATTGGTAGAACTATTCTTAAACTCAGGATAAACCGAAGATGTGGAATAGTGATGTTGTCTATCCCAAAAAATCAAACCAGGTTCTGCGGAATTATGAGCACAGGTAATAATTTTTCCCCAAAGATCTTTGGCATCTATTTCCTTAGTATATTTTGGTGATTTACTTTCAATTGGCCATTGTAATGTGAATTTAGTATCATTAACTACTGCTTGCATAAATTCGTCCGACAACCGAATTGAAATATTGGCTCCTGTAATCTTAGATAGATCTTGTTTTACGGTAATAAAATCCTCGATATCTGGATGTTTTACGTCCATTGTTAACATTAAAGCACCGCGTCTTCCGTTTTGCGCGACTTCTCTTGTGGTATTAGAAAAACGATTCATAAACGACACTGCGCCTGTTGTAGAACCCGCTGCATTAGACACTAAGGCATCTTTTGGACGCAGTTCGGATAAGTCCACTCCTACTCCACAACGTCTTTTAAATAATTGTGCTAATTGCTCATCGGTATAACAAACACCACCATAAGAATCTATAACCGAAGGCACCACAATACAATTTGATAAGGACGCAATTACCTGGTCGTTGCCCAAACCAAACATAACACTCCCTTGCGGAATTACATATTTAAATTCTTTAAAAAGTTCGTAAATTTTAGTATCAGTTAATGGTTTTCTGATTTTTCCGTAATTAGATAAGTGTTCTGAAATGGTATCTGTAAGTGCGTATTTATTTTCAATCCTACCAAATTCTTTAGCCATCCTAAAGTGCATGTCGTCTGGTGATTTTTCTAAAAAATTACCATGCTTATCTTTTAAACAATACTTGTTAATCCAAGTGGTTGCGGCAAGTTCATCGTTGTTAAAATAGTTTAGACATTCTTTTAAAACTTCAGTATAAGTAAATGATTTTGAAGAGGAAAGCGTTTGATTCATAATGGAAGAGATTTTGAAATATTAATAGGATAGACACAAAGCTACCCAACATAAATCCCAAAAACATGACAAAAATCATACTTGTTAATAAGTCTGAAAGATTGTTAATTAATGAAAATGTATCAGTTTTATTTTCTTACAAAATCAATATTATAACTTCTATTTGACTTTATCCAAAACGTATCCTATCGAATAATTAGAACAACGTTTATTTCTTTTCTAAAGCTATCCTGAAATGTTATGTTCTAAAAGTAAAATAGGTTTTGAAGAAATTAAAAAATTTGTAAAATACCAATTACAACGAGGGCAATTCCTATTACAGCTTTAAAAGGCATCAACTTTGCAGATAGCTTTCTCAGACTAGTTTCAAGAGCAGGTACTTTCCAAAACACATGCGTTAAAAGTAAAATGCCGCCCAATATACTAACGATGTTAAATAACAGTCCGCCCCAAAATTCGAGTATGGCTAAAATGATAAGTGCGAGTCCAATGATGGTATCAAAAGGAGCTAAAACTCCGGCAATTTTATTAAAAAAATTATGCTCACCATCCCACTTATCAAGGGTTGCAAGACCAAGTAAGATGCCTCCAGAAATATTGGCTATGGCTAAAAGTAATTCGATCATTGTGATTATGTCATTTATATGTTGATTTATAAATTTAACGAAATCTCGAAAATAAACTTGCGCAAACCGAATTATTTATTTTACTTTGTATTTCAAAGTACTTTAATATGAGCGAAAAAGATTATCTAAAAGACATTAGTGAGATTAAAAATCTTATGAATAAGTCATCTCGATTTATTTCGTTGAGTGGGTTGTCTGGAATTCTCGCTGGTATCTATGCTTTAATTGGTGCTGCCATTGCGTATTGGTTAGTGATGACTTATAGTGGAGGCACCCTATTTATATTCCATGGTTGGGTATTTTGGACCTGCATGTTTGTGCTTACGATGATTGCGTTATTAAGTGCGGTTACAGGTATTATCCTTACCACTAGAAAAGCAAAAAAGACAGGCGAAAAAATTTGGGATAATTCTTCTAAACGCTTATTATTTAATTTTTTAGTTCCATTAGCCGTTGGTGGTATTTACTGCCTGATTATTTTAAGCCAAGGGCGTTATGGTCAAACAGGTGGCTTAATGTTAATCTTTTATGGCTTAGCTTTGGTGAGTGCTTCCAAATATAGTATTGGAGACATTCAATATTTAGGGTATATTCAAATTATATTAGGCTTAATAGCGAGTTATTATCCTGGGTATGGGTTCTGGCTATGGATGATTGGATTTGGTATTATGCATATTGTTTATGGGACTTGGATGCATTTTAAATATGATGTGAAGTAAAAAATGTTCTCGCAATGACGCAAAAAGATTACACGGAGATTCGCTGAGAGAAATGAGAGATAAATAAAAGATTCTCGCGAAGGCGCAAAGGAGCAAAGAAAAAATTACAGAGAGATTGAAAAGTAATCATGGAATTGACTAAATACCACAATAAC